>CAIVCF010000032.1 GCA_903904335.1 uncultured Chitinophagaceae bacterium
ACCATTTTTAAGAAAGCGCAAATTTACGATACAGAAACAGGATAAACAGAAGATTGTTTACTGTGGGGAAAGGATGTGATTTAAAAAGTGATGGATTATTTTATTTTAAAGATCAGTCATAAGCTACGAGCGGCGAGCTATGAGCTTTGAGCAATAGCTAACAGCTCATATATTAAAATGAACAAATATTAAAATCAAAGTTTGATCTTATTTTCAGCTTTTCTCATCTCATCACTGGTTGATCGGGAGCCATCATGGCTGTAACCGGGAGGGCCAAACAAATACAACATCCTTTGTTTGAATGTGATGTTTTTTTGAAATACATCTTTTATGATCTGATTCCATTCATGAAAAACAATGCTTACAGCATTCGGGTTTTGGAGATTTTTGGTTAATCCGTATTTGATGGGCTGATATTTTTCAGCCGGCAATTCGGGTTGAAATGTACCGAATAGTTTATCCCAAACAATTAAGAACATCCCCATGTTCTTGTCCAAATATTTAGGATTGCTGCCGTGATGAACACGGTGATGTGAAGGCGTTACAAAAATATATTCGAGCCATCCCATTTTATTGATGAGTTCTGTATGCACAAATATGCCCCAGATCTGGGTGGCGGAATAAACAAGTGCAATATCCAATGGTTTGAATCCTGCCCATGCGATGGGAATAAAATAAACAAAACGATACAGCGGTTGAAAAACAGAAGAACGGAAACCTACCGAGAAATTAAATTTTTCCGAACTGTGATGCGTGACATGCGCCGCCCAGAAAAAACGGATCTCATGATCAAAACGATGTAACCAGTAATACATAAAGTCTTCAGCGATCACTAACACGATCCAATAAACAATGTTTATTTTCCAGTTGAAGATAGTATGCACATAAAAGAATTGCAGGATGTACAAATAAACGATCACACGGAATGCAAGGTCAATGGCGCCGTTGAGCAACATCAGATATACATTGGCTATCGTATCTTTTAGTGAATAAGTTTTGCGGTGTTGTAAATGAGTCAACAATAATTCCAAACCGATAATTGCAATATAAAAAGGAGTGGAGATTAATAACAGCCATTGTTCTCTGATGTCATCCATTCGTTTCGTTTATCTTTGATTTGTTTGCAAAGAAAAGGCAAGTGCCGCAATTTTGAATCAATTCATATTATTTATCATGTCTGAAGTAAAATTGGATAATTGGGAAAAACGAAGCAAAGAACATGAGAAGCAGTACAAACAATTGCTGCAACGTGCCGATAAAAATAAAGTGCTGAAGCAATTACCCGATTTTCATGAAGAAGCTTTCTCCAAGATCAATTGCCTGCATTGCGCCAATTGTTGCAAAGGATATTCGCCGCGGTTTAAAACACCTGATATCAAACGCATCAGCAAAGTGGTAGGAATGAAAGAAGGAGATTTCATTGAAAAATATCTTGACTTAGATAAAGAAGGCGATTATGTAACCAAATCATCTCCTTGCCCTTTTTTGGATGCAGATAATTATTGCGGCATTTATGATCATCGCCCAAGCGATTGCGCCAGATTTCC
>CAIVCF010000033.1 GCA_903904335.1 uncultured Chitinophagaceae bacterium
AAGTAAAATAATTTTTTGGTTGATTGAATCATCAATAAGACTACCGAATTCTACAGTTAATGCATGATCGCCGAGGGGATGGATCTTATATAGCAGGGGGGTGCTCACCTTCTCAAAGTACAATTTTCTTACTGCCTTTTATAATCAGGAAAGATTTTTAAAATGAATAATTGTGTGGAAAGCTCTATTGCCGTATTTTTGCCGTCCGAATTTTATGACTCCTTAGCTCAGCTGGTTAGAGCTACTGACTCTTAATCAGTAGGTCCAGGGTTCGAGTCCCTGAGGGGTCACATAAAACCATCAAACCCTTATATCCTAAGGGTTTTGTTGTTTCAGAAACCGCCTTCAACTGAAAGGGTGTTTTAATCTTTCTATTTCAGAATTCGTCTGATAATGTTATGTGAATAGTTCATTGAGCATACAACCGCATTCTTCAAAACCATGTATATTTAATAAACCCGTAAACAATCAAAAGTGAAATGTTGTTCCTTAATATTAGTTTCGGTTTGTCTGTTTCTTCAATTTTCTGCAAAAAGTCAGGAAGATTGGTCCTTGAAAAAAGATAAGAACAGCATTAAAGTATTCACTAGAAAAACAAAAAATTTTAAAGTTGATGAAATAAAAGTGGAATGTGAATTTGATGGTAGAGTATCTCAACTTGTTGCGGTCTTATTAGACGTTAACAAGCACTATGAATGGGTTTATAAAACAACCAAATCACAATTTTTAAAAAAGATCACCGATACGGATATTTTTTTCTACACTGAAATTCAGGCGCCTTGGCCATTTGAGAATCGCGACCTGATCGTACACATGAAGATGCTGCAAAACAGCAATAAAATAATAACGATAGAAGCCAATAACGTAAATGATTTTATGCCCGATAAAAAACATATTGTACGTGTTAGATATTCCAGAGCCAACTGGATCATCACTCCATTGAACAATAAAAAATTCAAGATCGAATACAGGGTACAGATCGATCCCGGAGACGGTGTACCTGCCTGGATCTTGAACCTGTTTATTGCCAATGGCCCTTACGATACATTCTTGAAATTAAAGGAACAAATTCAACGCCCTCCCTATCTAAATGCAAAATTTTCTTTTATTGCTGATTGATCTAAGAGTTTTGATGTCACGATGAAGCACCGAACCATGATATTTATATCACTCTTCGAGGGCCTCAGAGCGACAATTGTTAATTTTAAATTTGAAGTATTCTTTTATTGTAAATCGATCTACACTCTCTTAATATCTGCTCCCAATTTTCTTAAACGTTCATCAATGTATTGATAACCTCTGTCGATCTGTTCAATATTTTGAATGATACTTTTTCCATCTGCACTTAATGCAGCGATCAATAAAGCTTGCCCGGCCCGGATATCAGGACTGCTCATCGTAATGCCGCGTAAGTTATTTTTTCTTCCCAAACCAATAACCGTTGCACGATGCGGATCGCATAAAATGATCTGTGCGCCCATATCAATTAATTTATCAACGAAGAACAATCTGCTCTCAAACATTTTTTGATGAATGAGTACACTTCCTTTTGCTTGTGTTGCGATCACTAAAATGATACTTAATAGATCCGGCGTGAATCCGGGCCATGGATGATCGTAAATAGTAAGAATGCCGCCATCTAAATAATTCTGTACTTCATAATATTCTTGTGATGGAATAAAAATATCATCACCAATAATTTTAAAATCAATGCCGAGTTGTTGAAATTTTTCTGGTATCAATCCTAATTGTTCAACACCTGCATTTTTAATGGTGATCTCACTTTGTGTCATCGCTGCAAGCCCAATAAAACTGCCAACTTCAATCATGTCGGGCAACATGGTGTGCGATGTGCCATGCAATTTTTCTACACCTTCGATCACCAATAAATTACTTCCTACTCCTGAAATTTTTGCACCCATGCTGTTCAGCATTTTACATAATTGTTGAACATAAGGTTCGCATGCAGCATTGTATATTGTTGTTGTTCCTGCTGCTAAAACAGCAGCCATGGTTATGTTCGCCGTTCCTGTTACTGATGGTTCATCGAGTAACATATACGTTCCCTTTAATTGAGGTGAGGACAATTGAAAATATCCATGTGCTTCATCGTATTCAAATTTGGCGCCTAATTTTTCAAAGCCGATTATATGTGTGTCCAATCTTCTTCTGCCAATCTTATCGCCACCGGGTTTTGGGATATATGCTTTTTTAAAACGTGCCAACATAGGACCGGCAAGCATTACAGCGCCACGCAGCTTTCCGCTTTTTTTGCGAAATGAATCTGATGCCAAATAATTGATGTTCACATCATCTGCCTGAAAGATGCAGGTATGACGATTAATTCTTTCAACCTTAACATTCATTTCTTGTAATAGTTCGATCAATAAATTCACATCGAGAATATCAGGAATATTATGGACAGTGATTTTATCCGCAGTCAATAATACCGCAGATAAAATTTGCAATGCTTCGTTTTTTGCACCTTGAGGAGTGATCTCTCCTATTAATTTATTACCACCTCTTACTTCGAATGAACTCATGTTTATTGATTGATGAATAAAAATTCAAATCCTCTTTTGTAAAAATAATATTTGAATGTTGAAGTGTTGCAATAAAAAAAGCATCGAAATGTTTCGATGCTTTTAAATATTTTATTTTAAGATTAATAACGCTTTTTAAATCCACCACCGCTGCGATTGTTATTACTGCTGCGATTGTCGAAACCACCGCCGCTTCTATTATCTCTGCTTCCACCCGTTCTGTTGTCTCTTTGGCCTGCATTTCTATTGTCTCTGCTGCCACCTGTTCTGTTATCTCTTCCGCCAAAATTTTGTCTGCGGCCTGTATTACCTCTGCCGTAATCATCTCTTTCAAAATTCTGATTACGATGTTTGATGTATGGTGTGTTACTGAATTCCAATTGTCCGCCGGTAATGCTGTTCAATTCCGTTCTGATCGTATCATCATGCACTAATTCTTTATGCCAGTTACTGTAAGCCAATTTCATGTAATAAGCGATGGAATGTGCAAAGCCAGCTTTCTTTTCAGGATCTTCTTCTTTCAATGCTTTCTCGATCACTACTTCTAAGTTCTTACCTAAATGAGAATATTTTGGATAACGTCTTGGATAAGGCAATGGATCGGGTTTGCCTTTGTATGTTTCTTTTTGAGGAATAGGGTACGGACTATCGATATCTAATTTAAAATCGCTGATAAAAAATAAGTGATCCCAAAGCATGTGCCTGAAATCTTCCACATTACGCAAATGCGGATTTAAGAATCCCATTAATTCAATAATAGATTTTGCCTGTAGATTGCGTTTGTCGCGGTCTTCAATTGTCATCACATACTCCACCATTTTCTGAATGTGGCGGCCATATTCCCGCATACTCAAATAATTTCTGGCTGTATTGTATTCCATGTTTTCGTACTTCATCTGTGGCAAATGTAAGCAATAGCGGGTGTTTCAGGTAATTTTTGTGAAACTGGCAACAGTTCAGATGGTATCGTCCATTGTCTTCGCTTCTTCCGGTGGAAGAAGGACACACTTGTGCTTTCAAGGGTTTACTCATCATTCTTTATCTTCGCTGCATGGAAGAATTGTTACAACAGATAGAATCTTATAAAACAGAGATCAGTGCATTTGAAGCATCAACAGCAGATGCTGTAGAAAATTTCCGCATCAAATGGTTGGGCACAAAGGGTTTGGTAAAAGCCATCATGGGTGAAATGAAAAATGTTCCCAACGAACGCAAAAAAGAATTCGGACAAATCTTAAATGAGTTCAAATTATTTGTTGAAACAAAATTTGAAACGCTCAAAGCTGAAGGCGAAACGCAAAATGCTGAAAGTAATTCAACAATTGACTGGAGTTTACCTGGCGATCCTGTTGCATTGGGAACACGCCATCCATTAAGTATTGTGCGTAATCAAATTGTTTCCATATTTAAAAGATTGGGATTTGCAGTGGCTGAAGGTCCGGAGATTGAAGATGACTGGCACAATTTCGGCGCCATGAATTTACCCGAAGATCATCCGGCTCGTGATATGCAGGATACGTTTTATATTAATCAAGATCCTGCATGGTTGTTACGTACACACACCAGTAGTGTGCAGGCACGTGTGATGGAAACACAAAAACCACCAATTCGTGTGATTTGTCCGGGCAGAGTGTATCGTAATGAAACGATCAGCGCAAGAGCGCATTGTTTTTTTCATCAGGTAGAAGGATTATACATTGATGAAAATGTGAGCTTCGCTGATCTCAAACAAACACTTTATTTCTTTGTACAGGAAATGTTTGGTAAGGATACAAAAGTTCGTTTTCGCCCTTCATACTTTCCGTTCACAGAACCCAGTGCGGAAATGGATATCAGTTGTTTGATCTGTGGTGGCGATGGTTGTAATGTTTGTAAACATACAGGTTGGGTTGAAATATTGGGAAGCGGAATGGTGCATCCGAAAGTGTTGGAGAATTTCGGTATCGACCCTAATAAGTATACAGGCTTTGCATTTGGTATGGGTGTTGAAAGGATTTGTCAGTTGAAATATCGTGTCAACGATCTTCGTTTATACTCACAAAATGATGTTCGCTTTCTCAAACAATTTACAGGAGCATTATAGTCATTCATTTAATATCATCATTCCTGTTGAATGATTCATTCAACAGGAATTGTTGTTTCTGTACTTATTCACCTACCTTACTCCGTTTCATCACCCCCATAATACTTACGCATGCTTGTCATCATCACATTTTTTTTATGCCATTGGTTTCTGTCATTGTTCTTTCACTCTTTCTTTTTGCATCGTTTTGCATCTCATCAGATGTACACAACGAGCAAAAATTGGGAACGAACTTTTTATTTCACAACCTGGCTGGTACAGGGATCTTCTTATTTGGTGCCCAGAGCGTATGGTGTAATGCACCGCATGCATCATGTGTACAGCGACACAGAAAAGGATCCTCATTCTCCGCATTTCTTTAAAGATGTGTATCAGATGATGCATCATACCATTGTTATTTTTCGCGGATTTTTAACGGGCAAAGATTTACCCGATGCACAATTCACACAAGAGTATTTACCCGTTTGGGATGCATTAGATAAGTTGGGGCATCATGTTGCAACAAGAATATTCTTTGGCGCATTATACACGGCATTCTATTTTTATTTTGCGCCCAATTACTGGTGGTTCCTGTTATTGCCGATACATTTTTTAATGGGGCCGATCCAGGGCGCTGTTGTGAATTGGTGCGGACATAAATACGGCTACAGCAATTATAATAACGGTGATCATTCGAAGAACACAACACCTTTCGGTGTGATACTGATGGGAGAATTATTTCAGAACAATCATCACTTTGCAAAAGACGATGCCAACTTCGCAAAAAAATGGTATGAGTTCGATATGACCTATCAGGTCATGAAGGGATTGAATTTTATCGGCATCATACAATTAAAACCTTTGATCATTAAGATTCCATCAACAATACCATAGCATCTTCTACATTTGTATTGTTATTTAATTTTTGAATGCTACACAAAACGAAAGGCATCATTCTCCGTACCGTTAAATACGGTGAGACCAGCATCATCACAACCGTTTACACAGAGTTGTTTGGTGTGCAGCGTTATATTGTGAAAGGCGTTCGTCAATCATCAAAAACATCACAGGGCAAAGCCAATTTTTTTCAACCTGCCATGATGTTGGAAATGGAAGTATATCATAACGAACAAAAACAATTGCAATTCATCAAAGAATATCAATGCAGTTATTTGTACGAAAAAATTCTATTTGATGTTGTTAGAAATGCAGTTGCCATGTATGTGATAGAAATGCTGCAGCATAGCTTGAAACAACCCGAAGCCAATCCTGATTTATTTTATTTGATTGAAAGCACATTAAAAGAGATCGATAAGGGTAGTGAAACATTTGTTGCCAATCTTCCTTTGTATTTCACATTGCATTTAGGAAGTGAATTAGGTTTTCAGATACAAGGAATTTATTCGAAACATACGCCAGTATTGGACTTGCAACAAGGATTCTTTATTGATTCAATTCCATTACATCCTCATTATTTGATGAATGATGATGCTAGGATCACTTCACAGATACTGAATATTAAAAAATATAATGAACTGGATACTATTCTTCTCAACAGAAATACACGCCGCCAATTGTTAATGGCTTATCAACAATACATCACATTACATATTGCTGATTTTGGTGAAATGCGAAGTCTTGCCGTATTGCAGGAAGTGTTAAGCTAAACGACGTTTATCGCGTTTACCGAATGATAAGAGTTGCACCAGTAAAAAACTGAAGACAAAACAAATAGCAAAGTCAATAGAGAGATTCAAAAATGAAAAGTACCTGCCTGCCATTATTTGTTTATCAGGTTCTGTTGTAAAGAACACGAACGGCCAGCCAAATTTTGCCCCTACCAAATAGGATGGTTGGAATTTAGAAACTGTAAAAGTATAAGCAGTAAAAAGAATTACTGAAACAAATGATGATCGGGAAACATTCTTAATCATAAAACGGGTTTTGCTGTTGATCCTTCGGCAATGTTTCCATCTTTCAATCCTTCTATTAAAACCACACCCGGTTTTTTCCCTTTTTCAAAACTACCCAACATGTTTTCCATTTGTAAGGCCTTTGCTCCGTTGATGGTTGCCCATTGAAGCAGTTCTGAAATCGGTACGGATGAAAAATGATGCCTTATTTTTTTTAACTCATCTAAAATACTGAGTCCCCAATTGCTTGCTAAACTGTCTGTTCCGATAGTGATATTGATTTGTTGATTTCGTAACAGATCTACAGGGGGCAAAGCATTCTCGATGTAGGTATTAGCATTAACGCACAAACAGCAAAAAAATTGTTGTTGATTTTGTTTTGATAAAAATTTTATGAATTGCAGGTCATCTTCTTTTATGAATGTATTATGAACCAATAAAACATTTGCAGCACCATTAAATTTGAGAAGATAAGATTGTAAACTGCTTTTGCCTGAAGGTTTAAAAAAGCTGTTATCGATCTCCATCATTTCGTACATTCTTGTGAAATCCCCGCTGCCATTGATGAATAATGAATCCTCAAAATCAGTTTCCTGATTATGAATGGTGGTTGTTTTGTTTTGAAAATAAGGCGCTATCAAGTCCCATAGTTCGTTGGAAACGGAATAAGGTGCATGCGGAGCGAGGGATAGTTTTGAGTCGTGAGTCTTCAGCCGCGAGAAAGCATCATAATATTCTTTGCTTTTATTAAAACGTAATGCTGCTATTTGCGGCAACCATCCGCTTACTTCAATAAAATTATAATAGGCTAAACGTTGTTTTGATTTTTGCGGGATCGTAAGTGTGTTATTGCAAATATCTCCAACAGCAACAATGCCATTATTTATCATTTCATCTTCAGCTCTTGTAATGGCCTCAAATATCTCTTCTTCAGGGAAATGACGCTGAGTAACGATATTAAAAACAAAATCCACTAGTCCGGTCCTCTCAGGAATTAATCCCTTCATATGACTTAACTCCAAATGGCAATGACTATTAATAAAACCGGGGCTTAATAAGCCTTCGAAAGTTTGTATGTGATCTCCAGCATCTTTTGCATCAATGATTTCCTGAACAATCCCATTTTCATCTGTAATTAATACATGATTACCATTGAGGATTTCTGTTCCGGTGAAAAGTTGGTCGGCTTTGAATTTTCGGTAGGACAATTTTTTTATTTGAGTGGACGAAGTTCTGTGTTTTTATGATTGCCCAGAACTATTGAAATAGCCGAAGTGTGCAACCTGCTTTTGTCGGCAGGCAGGCGCAACAAAAGCCAAATAGCAGCAAAATCGCTTGTTTCATCAAACAAAAAATAAAAACAAACAAATTTTTTATTGAAAATCAATCGATTACAAAGGTGCAATGAAAAATACTTACTCAATTCCTTGGAAAATAAGTTGCACGGCAGCACCTTTGCCGTCCCGAAAAAATCGGGATATTTTAAGTTGAGGGGATAGCCTCAACATCATTTAAACAAAATTATCATGAGTAAACTTCATTTCACAACCAAGCATGCAAATGCGGCTACCGTTAAGCACAACTGGTATGTTGTAGACGGTACTAATCAAACCGTGGGACGCATAGCTTCAAAGATCGCTTCTGTTCTTCGCGGTAAGAACAAAGCTTATTACACACCACACGTAGACTGCGGTGATTTTGTAATTGTAATTAATGCAGACAAAGTTGTTTTTACAGGCAATAAAGGCGAGCAAAAACAATACATTAACTATTCGGGTTATCCGGGTGGAAAAAAAGAAGAAGCTGCACAGGATTTGTTGAAAAGACGCCCAGAAGTAATTATGGAAAGAGCTGTAAAAGGCATGCTTCCTAAAAATCGTTTGGGCCGTAAAATGGTCAAGAAATTATTTGTGTACGCAGGTGCCGAACATCCGCATGGTGCACAACAGCCAAAAGAATTCAAATTTTAAACCATTGCTTTAGTTTAATACTAAAGCATCAAGCATAAAAAAATGGAAAAACAAAAAAATGCAGTTGGTCGCCGTAAAGAAGCCGTAACCCGTGTGTTCTTAAGCAAGGGTGAAGGAAAGATTACCGTGAACGACAAAGATTACAAAGCTTATTTCCCATTAGTGTATTTACAAAATCAGGTAGAAGCTCCTTTAAAATCTGCTGATGTAATTGGTAAATTCGATATCGTTATCAATGCGCAAGGTGGCGGATTAAAAGGTCAGGCCGAAGCAGCCAAACTGGGTATTGCCCGTGCATTGCTCGAAGTGAATCCTGAATTCCGTCCTGCATTAAAAGCAGCCGGTCAGTTAAAACGTGATCCACGTGGTGTTGAACGTAAGAAATTCGGTCATAAGAAAGCAAGAAGAAGCTTCCAGTTCAGCAAACGTTAATATGTTGGTTCACGGATCATGGTTTCTAACCATTTTCTACATGAACCATGATCAATGAACAATTTTTTAAGAAATAATATCAAATAAATACAATGGAAAATAACACTTCATTACAACAGCAACTTTTAGAAGCCGGTGTTCACTTTGGCCATCTGAAAAAGAAGTGGAATCCAAAGATGTTGCCTTACATCTTTGCTGAAAAGAAAGGTATTCATATCATCGATCTGAATAAGACCGTTGATCATTTACAGGAAGCTTCTGCTGCCATGAAGCAAATTGCAAAGAGCGGCAAGAAGATCATGTTTGTGGCTACAAAAAAACAAGCAAAAGAGATCGTTAGCGAATGTGCTAAACGCGTAAACATGCCTTATGCTACAGAACGTTGGTTGGGTGGCATGTTGACCAATTTCAACACCGTTCGTAAGAGCGTTAAGAAAATGCAGAGCATTGAAAAAATGCTGAACGACGGTAGTGCTGAAAGCCTTACCAAAAAAGAACGTTTGACATTAAGCCGCGATAAAGACAAAATGGAAAAAGTATTGGGCGGTATTTCCCAGATGGGCCGTCTCCCAACCGCTTTATTCTTAGTTGATATCGGAGTGGAACATATTGCATTGGCAGAAGCAAAACGTTTAGGCATCACCACTTTTGGTATGGTTGACACCAATTGCGATCCTAACAAAGTTGATTTTGCTATTCCTGCAAATGACGATGCAACAAAATCTATTGCGATCATCACCAACTTTATTGTTGCTGCAATTGTCGAAGGATTAGTTGAACGTCAGGCAAACAAGGAAGAAGAAGAATCACATGAAGATGCAAACGAATTAGAAGCAAAAGCACGTCGTCTCGAAGCCGAAGCACAAGCTGAAGGTGGTCGTGGTCGCAGAGGTCGCGGAAGCAATGATGCTCCTGCTGCTGGCGGTCCCGGCGGACAACCAAAGCGTCGTGTTCCAAATAACCGCAGACCAGCAGGTGGTGGCGGTGGTGGAAGATAATTAAAAAAGAAAGTCATTGGGTCATTAGTCATTCAGTGAACTGTTTGATTATTGACCCATCTTTTATTTCTTTATTCAACATCCTTGCGTCGCACACTTGTACAACATCTCTTCATTCATCATTTCATAATACTGAATGAACAATGCGGTAAATAATTTTGCTCGAAAGGACTTCCTTCAGAAAAAAGAAACATTCAAAAAATAATCTAATCAATATTTTTATATGAGTACAACAATAACAGCAGCCGACATCAATAAATTACGTCAGGCTACAGGTGCAGGAATGATGGATTGCCGTAAAGCATTAACAGAAACCAATGGCGATTTTGAAGCAGCGATTGATTGGTTGCGTAAACAAGGACAGAAAGTTGCCGCAAAACGCAGCGACCGTGATGCAAAAGAAGGTGTGATCATTGCACAAACAACAGCTGATCATAAAACAGGTTTTATCGTTACCATCAGTTGCGAAACTGATTTCGTTTCAAAGAATGCAGACTTCGTTGCATTTGCGCAGAGCATTGCTGATGCTGCAGTTGCAAACAATGTAAAATCTGTTGAGGAATTAAATGAAGTATCAGTAAATGGTGCTAAAGTTGCTGATCTGATCAATGATAAATTAGCAGCGATCGGTGAAAAAATTGGTATCAGTCGTTTCGAGAGGATCGAAGCTCCTTATATCGCGTCCTATATTCATGGCGCTCACCGTTTAGGTGTATTGGTTGCTATGAATCAAGAAGCTGCAGAAGCAGGAAAAGATGTTGCGATGCAGATCGCTGCATTGAATCCCGTTGCAGTGGATGCAGCAGCAGTTCCTGCTGAAGTAATAACAAGAGAAAGAGCCATCGTTACAGAACAAATTTCTGCCGATCCTAAAATGGCAGGCAAAGCTGCAGAAATGATCGCAAAGATCGCCGACGGCAAAATGAATGCTTTCTTTAAAGAACAAACTTTATTGGCACAGGCATTTGTAAAAGACGGAAGTAAAACCGTTGCAGATCATTTAAAGAGTGTGAATGCTGACCTGAAAGTGATCGAATTTAAAAGAGTTGCTTTAGGATAATAGAAGTACTGAAACATAAAAAAAGAGGAATGATTTTTCATTCCTCTTTTTTCGTTTTGGCAACTCATCAAAAATTAAGGTTATTTGCACTTGAATTAATTTTATTATCATGCTCCCTAAGTTTAAAAGAGTCCTTCTCAAATTATCCGGAGAAGCGTTATTAGGTGATCAAAGAAACGGCGATCCCTTCAATCCAAAGATCATCGAACAATATGCACACGATATCAAGTTAGTAACAGACCTTGGTGTTCAAGTTGCAATTGTAATTGGCGGCGGAAACATTTATCGTGGCATGAATGAGGCAGAGAGTGGTATTGAAAGGGCGCATGGTGATTATATGGGAATGTTGGCAACCGTAATCAATGCAATGGCCATGCAGGCCATGTTGGAAAGAATCGGAGTCTATACGCGTTTGCAAAGTGCCATCAATATGGAACAGGTTGCAGAACCGTATATCCGTCGCAAAGCGTTGCGTCATTTAGAAAAGGGAAGGGTGGTTATTTTTGGAGCAGGTACGGGAAACCCTTATTTCACAACCGATACAGCCGGTTCTTTACGGGCCATTGAAATGAAAGCGGATGTTATTTTAAAAGGTACCAGAGTGGATGGTGTGTATGATGCCGATCCTGAAAAAGAACCAAATGCAAAACGGTTTCAAAAAGTAAGCTATGAGGAATGTATCAGCAAGAATTTAAAAGTGATGGACATGACGGCGTTTACTTTGTGCAGGGAAAATAAATTACCTATCATTGTTTTTAATATGAATACGCCAGGAAATTTATTAAAAGTAGTGGAAGGAATGGATGTAGGTACTTTGGTTAGCTAATTCATCCGTCCGTATAATTTTTTTTGATGTTAAAACAGCATCGGTAACTTCATCAGTATGAAAAGAGTTTTAATTTTCTTTTTCCTGTTTGCTCAAACTATTTGTTTTTCTCAAAAGAGACTAACACTTTCCGACGCAGTAAATATTGCCTTAAAAAACAGTCCGGGTATCCAAATTGCTAAAAACAATGTGAGTATAAACACACTGTATAATGATTACGGTATTGCAGGAGGATTGCCATCTGTTATCTTATCCGGAACGGGTAAAGAACAAAGCACAAATGTAAAGCAGGAATTAAGTACAGGGCAGTTAATAGAAAGAAACGGTGCAAACAGTAATTCTGCCGTAACAAGTGTGGATGCAATCATGCCCATTTATTCAGGAGGCAGGATTGTTGATGAGAAAAGAAGATTAGAACAGGTTCAGCAACAATCCGAACAACAATTAACTTCAAGAGGATTGGTAGTTGCTTCCAATGTAATGTTGAAATACTATGATATTGTAAGGCAACAGAGTTATGCAAAAACATTATTACAATCCATTGATGTTTCTCAGCAAAAGCTCAATATTGTAAAGGCACAAAGAGAAGTGGGTCTATCCAACAATGCAGATCTTTTTCAATCGCAATTAGATCTGAATGCACAGAAACAGGCATTGGAATCTCAGCTCCTGATCATCGATCAGGGAAAAACAGATCTGCTCGCATTGCTTACATTGAAAACAGATTCTGTTATTTTTATTGAAGACACCATTATCATTAATAAAGAATTGAAATTAGATTCTGTTCTTTCAAACTTGTATATAAATCCCGATGTTATAGCCGCAGACAAACAAATACGGATCAATGAATTGTTGCAATCTGAAATGGATGCACAGCGTTATCCTTCTGTTAATGCGATCGGCGGTTACAGTTACAGCCGTACACAAAGCACAGCCGGAAGTACTTTATTTAACCAGAACCTGGGCCCTTATGTTGGCCTTAACTTTAGTTTCCCCATCTATAACGGATCGATTTACAAAAAGCAATATCAAGTATCTTCTATCAATACAAATAATGCAAAACTGGTAAAAGACACGCTGGTGATCGGTTATACAGCATTGGCCGTTAAAACCTTTCAATCTTATATTTCCAATTTAAGACAGTTGGAAACACAGCAAAAAAACTATGATCTGTCTATTCAGTTATTAGATTTGGTGATAAAACGTTTTCAGGTAAGACAGGCTACTATCATTGATGTTAAAGAAGCACAGCAAACATTTGAGAATGCGGCAAACGCTTTGGTAAATATCAGTTATGCAGCCAAAGCATCTGAAATACAATTGCGAAAATTGGCAAACAGATTGGTGTTTTAAATTCTTCATCTACTTTTTAAGTTGAGATTGCTTTAACTTCAACTCATGCAAATTCATTCCAAATTACCGGAGGTGGGAACCACTATTTTTACAGTGATGAGTTCCCTTGCTGTTGAACACAATGCTGTTAATTTAGGGCAGGGGTTTCCTGATTTTATGATGAACGAAGATTTGATCGCTTTGGTGAATGATGCGATGAAGAAAGGATTCAATCAATATGTTCACATGAATGGTTTGCCTTTGTTGCGTGAAAGATTGGCAGAAAAAGTTGAAAAATTATATCAAACAAAAATCAATTACGATACACAAATCACCGTTACGCCCGGCGGTACTTATGCGATTTTCACAGCATTGACAACAGTTTTACAACCGGGAGATGAAGTAATTGTTTTTGAACCCGCTTACGATAGCTATATACCCAACATTGAAATTAATGGAGCGAAACCTGTTTTGATCTCTTTAAAATATCCTGATTATTCCATTCCATGGGAAGAAGTAAAAGCGAAAGTGAATGAGCGGACAAGAATGATCATGATCAATTCGCCACACAATCCAACAGGCGCCGTGTTGAATGAAAATGATATTATTCAACTAAGAAATATTGTTGCCGATACCAATATCATTATTCTGAGTGACGAAGTGTATGAGCATTTGATTTTTGATGATATACAACATCAAAGTATTTTACGTTATCCCGATTTATTGGAAAGAAGTTTTGTTTGTTTCTCTTTTGGAAAAACGTATCACTGCACCGGATGGAAATTAGGATACTGCATCTCTTCTGCAGAGATGATGAAAGAGTACAGAAAAGTTCATCAATTCAATTGCTTTACCTGCGATACGCCAAAACAAGTTGCATTAGCTGAATACATAAAAAACAAAGAAGCTTATTTATCACTTGGATCATTCATTCAAAAGAAAAGAGATTTTTTTCGTGAGTTGATGAAAACCACACCATTCAAGCTTATCCCATCGCACGGCAGTTATTTCGAATGTTACAGTTACAGTCATTTTTCAAATGAAGACGATAAAACATTGGCCATTCGATTAACAAAAGAATATGGCATTGCTACCATTCCTGTTTCGGCTTTTTATAAACACGCAACCGATAATAAAGTATTGCGTTTTTGTTTTGCTAAGAAAGAGGGTACATTGGAAAAAGCAGTTGCTAAACTGAAACATTTACACTAATTAATTACATCAATCATTCAAAAAAACGGCAGCCTTAAAAAAGGCCGCCGAGCATTTGAAATCCGTCCGATTGCTTGAACTTGGGGGATTTTGCTTAACACTAAACGAAAAAACTTTTATTTCTTCAACTCATTGATCTGAACTTTCGGAACCAATTGATTCGTTACTTTCTGTACAATAATTTCTTTTGCAACATTGAATGATGCAGAAGATCTGATATCTGATGAAGACGCACCAATTTTTACGGAATACTTTCCTGCTTCTACAAGCCATGATGCGGCTTTTGTGTCGTAAGATGCAAGATCAGCTGCACTTAGGGTAAATGTTATTGCTTGAGATTCTCCGGCTTTCAGCAAATTTGTTTTTGCAAATGATCTTAATTCTTCATTTGGTTTATCCAATGTTTTGCCCGGAGCAGTTACATACAATTGAACCACTTCTTTACCTGCAACTTTACCTGCATTGGTAATGGTTACTGTTGCAGAGATCTTTCCATTAAGATCAGCAGCACTCAATTTTACATTACTGTATTTGAAATTAGTGTATGATAAACCATAACCAAATTCGTAAGATGTTTTTATATTGAAAGTATTGTAATAACGATAACCCACATAAATGCCTTCTTCATAAATTACTTCAGCAGGAACACCACCAAAGAAATTTGATTTTCTGTTCGGATCAGGATTTAATTCTCTGCCAGGAAAATTTTTTGCAGATGGAACATCAGCATACGCAACAGGGAATGTGCTTGCTAGTTTTCCGGATGGATTTACTTTTCCGCTTAATACATCAGCAATGGCATTACCTGCTTCCATACCCGGTTGCCATGCTAATAAAATGGCATCAGGACCTTCTTTCCAGCTGGCAGTTTCAATTACACCGCCAATATTTAAAACAATAATTACTTTTTTTCCTTTTGCATGAAAAGCCTCACTAACCGATTTGATCAATTCTTTTTCAACAGGTGATAAATTAAAATCATTATCAACCTGTCTGTCTGCACCTTCACCGGCATTTCTTCCGATGGTGATGATGGCTGCATCTGTTGTATTTGCTTCTTTCTGCAAAAGATCGGCAGGTAGATTTTGTTCAGGAACGGGAGGAACCAATTCGAAGAAGAATTTTGGTTTTGGTCTTTTTGCCTTTGCATCGGCAATATAAGTTTCATACACACTCTTCAATTCTTTCTCAACTGTATAGCCTGCATTAGCTAAACCTTTTAATAATGAAACTGAATATGCTTTGTTCACATCACCGCTTCCTGTACCACCGGCAATAATATCATAAGAAGTATTTCCGAATACAGCTAAGGTTTTTACTGATTGCAAAGGCAATGCAGCATTATTATTTTTTAATAAGATCATTCCTTCTGTTGCAGCGGCACGCGAAAGATTTGCATGCTGCACCAAATCGGGTTTATCAGAATTTTTATATCCTTTGTATGAAGGCGATTCTAAAATATAATTCAAAACACGTTCAACATTTTCATTTAAGATCTTTTCATCTAAACTTCCATTCTTTACTGCATCAACAATTGATTTTGCTTGTTGTGATGTGCCCGGCATCAATAAATCATTACCGGCTTTCATTTGTGCAACAGGATCTTTTCCGCCAAACCAATCAGTCATCACCAATCCTTTAAAACCCCATTCTTTCCTTAAAATATCAGTTAATAAATCATGACTTTCAGAAGTGTAGGTTCCATTGATATAATTGTATGAAGACATTACCGTCCATGGCTGCGATTTTTTTACAGCGATCTCAAATCCTTTCAAATAAATTTCCCTTAGAGCTCTTTCACTTGCAATTGTATTGACAGAATTCCTGTTGGTTTCCTGATTATTTCCCGCAAAGTGTTTGATGGAAGTACCTACCCCATTGGATTCTATTCCATTCACAATCGCAGCAGTTATGTTTCCTGCAACAACAGGATCTTCAGAATAATATTCAAAATTTCTTCCACCCAATGGATTTCGATGGATATTTAAAGCCGGCCCTAATATTATATCAATGCCGTATTCTTTTATTTCATTGCCAAATGAAACCCCAACTTTTTTTACTAAAGCAGTGTCCCATGTTGATGCCAATAGCGTACCAACAGGCCATGCTGTTGCGTAATACGTTTTTGAAGAATCATTATTTCTGATAGGCGAAATTCTTACACCGGCCGGTCCGTCAGAAACAGTTGTGATGGGAATTCCGAACTGACTGAAACCATGTGTTCTACCTGCGGCACCTGGAACTTTTTCAGGGATATTTTTATCACCTGCATCCGGCGGAGGAAGTAAATTATTCAATGCAACACTTTCGCTATCACTTTTCTTTTTATCATTGTTGGCAGTTGGTCCAGGCAGGATCATTCCCATTCCGGTTACCAATTTTGCTTTTTGTTCAACCGACATAGCCGCTATCACTTGCTTCACATTTGTTTTGTTCAATTGCGGAAGCGTTTGTTTTGTTACCTGCGACAGTAATGCAACAGGAATCGCAAATGCGAAAACAATAAACAGTACATTTTTCATTTGACAATTTTTTAGTGCTAAAGGCTGTTGAATTGAGCAATCGTTCAGCCTATTGTTAAGCAACAAAGTTCTGTTTTCTCAGTACAGAACAATTTGATTATTGTCAAAAAAGATCAATGCTGTGAGCGGATACGGCTCAATGTTTCCTGTGTAATGCCGAGAAAGGATGCGATATAAGATAGCGGAACCCTTTGTACAATGGAAGGATAATTCGTTAAAAGTTTTTCATAGCGCTGTTGTGCTGTTTCGAATTGAATTGAATCCATTCGGTATTGCGAGAGAATAAGAGAGCCTGTAATGGCTTTGCGAAACCACCTTTCAATATCATGGTATTGATCGCACAAAGCCATTAATGTATCGTGATGAATGCCCATCACTTCCGAAGCTTCAATTGTTTGAATGATCAGGTTACTTGGTTTTTGTTCAAAAAAACTGATAATGGAAAAAAAGAATTCATTATCCAATGCCAGCCATTCGGTGATCTCTTTTCCATTCTTAAAATAATAAATTCGTGCAATACCCTTTTTGATATAAAACAAGTGATGCGCAATTGCATTTTCACGAACCAAGAAATGATCTTTGGGAACAGACCATGATTCCCAGGCATTGAGCAATACGTTTCTGCTTTCAGGCGAAAGTGAACCGATCGAATCTATTCTTTTATTAAAAATTTCCAAAGCCTGGATCTTAGGCAGTTAAGGTAGCAATAAAAACGATTATTCTTAGCAATGCATTATTTCAAAATAAAAACAACGTTTACAGAACTGCTGATCTTTATTTTTTCAAAATCAATATTGGCAGGTTCCATTTCAGCATCTGCAAGCGTTGCAGCTTTCATTAATATGCCCGAATTTCTGGGTTGTGGTACATATCCGTTATCATAATCAACAATATGAATGGCAATACCAATAGTTTGATTTAAAGGCTTTACCAATGCCCATGCTTTTTGTTTTGCATTTTCAACAGCTTTACTTCTTATTTCATTTTTTATTTTTTCAAGATCGGAATGATCAACCCTGTCAATCGAAGTATTTGAAATTCCCAATGCTTCTAAAGAAACAAAAACACGGCTTACTGTTTTTGCATCACTCACTTTTAATTGATATTCCTTACTCGTTAAAATATCCGTCTTCTTTAAAAGATATGATTTGAAATTATTCGACATATCGCTCACCACTAAATCTTTTTCAGTGTTGATGCTGAGTTTCTTTAATGCATCGATCATATTTCTTTCCAATTCTTCAACCGATACCTTTCCTTTGTTATCTTTTTCTGAGATAAGAATTTTAATATAGATCTCATTCGGTGTAAGCAAAGAATCATAACGACCATTTACTTCAACAATGGGTTGATCGAGATAATTTTTTGATTGAGCCTGAATTGTTGTAATGAATAATAAAGCGAATACAGCTGTAAGAAACTTTTTCATGATTATTTTTTAGAATTACATAATACAAATAAGATGCAGTAAAACTTTTATTGCATAATTGTAAATGTTAAAATGCGCTTACCATTGATTATCGCCATCGATCAATCTTCCCAAACCGCCGAGAACACTTCCTTCTTCTCTGTTTGAAACAGTTGCATAACGTAATATTCTTCCTGCCAAGCGACTGATAGGCAAGCTTTGGATCCATACAGTTCCCGGTCCTGTTAATGTTGCAAAGAAAACACCCTCACCGCCAAACAAGGTATTTTTTATGCCGCCGATAAATTGAATATCGTAAGTAACAGTTGCAGTAAAACCAACAATACAACCGGTGTCAATTTTTAATAATTCACCTGCTTGTAATTCTTTTTGCTGCACATAACCACTGGCGTGCATGAAAGCCATTCCGTCGCCCTCCAATCTTTCCATAATAAAACCTTCGCCACCGAACAAACCTGTTCCTAATTTTCTCTGGAATTCAATACCGATACTTACACCCTTTGCTGCGCAGAGAAATGCATCTTTCTGACAAATGATTCTGTTGCCGAGTTGTTGCAGATTGAGCGGAATTATTTTTCCCGGATAGGGTGATGCAAAGCTTACATGTTTTTTTCCAACACTAATATTTGTGAAAGCTGTCATAAACATATTTTCACCAACCAACACTCTTTTGCCTGCATTCATTAGTTTTCCTAATAAACCACCACTATTGTTTTGATTGCTTCCATCACCAAACATGGTTTCCATGGCAATGCCATCATCCATCATCATAAAGGCACCGGGCTCAGCAATTGCTGTTTCGTTAGGATCGAGTTCCACTTCAACATACTGCATTTCTTCGCCGATGATGCGATAATCTATTTCGTGATTTTGTATCATGCTATTATTTTTTGAAGGACAAAAATATTATTTGTAAAAACAAACGAGCCACTCTTTTTGAAGAGCGGCCCGTTTTCATTATAACCAAAACCAACTACCAACTTTAGTTAAAACCAACTGCCAATGAATGCATCACTTACGTGTTGGTCTTCTAATCTTTTTGCTCTGCGTTTTCTTTGAATGCGATGACGAATCAATGCAGCAACCATTAACGGTAAAAATAGAATGGTCAATGGAGGAATGCCCAACATACTGATCCATGTGCCCCCAAACATTTTACGCATGGGTCTTCTTAAACGTTCTGCGATTAAATACATGGAAGGAACAATAATCAATGTCATAAAGAATGCGAAAGCCAATCCAAAAATGATGGTCCAGCTTAATGGTTTCCAGAATGCAACGCTATCCCCGCCAAAGAAAATATGCGGATTGAGATTGGAGAACAATGAAATGAAGTTTATATTGAAACCAACTGCAATCGGAATAAAGCCTAAGATCGCAGCCAATGCAGTTAGCATTACAGGAATGATACGTGTTTTACCTGCTGCAATCACCGCTTCTCTTGTTTTCATTCCGCGTGCCCTTAGTTCATCTGCAAATTCAATTACCAAAATCCCGTTCTTCACTACAATGCCCGCCAACCCTACAATACCGAGACCGGTCATTAAAACAGATACTTCCATTCCGGTTAAAGAGAATCCAAGCAACACACCGATTACACTAAAAATAATTTCAGTTAAAATGATGACTGATTTACTTACACTGTTAAATTGAATAACTAATGTGATCAGGATTAATCCCAATGCGATCACCAATGCTTTTGCAAGGAATGCACCTGTTTCTGCCTGTTGTTCGCCTTCACCCGTTTGTTTAATAGTAACACCATCAGGTACTTTTTTGAAGTCGCCGATATATTTGGCCAATACCAAATTTACACCGGTGGCATTATAACCTTTGGATGTTAATACATTTGAGCGGAGTGTGATCTGCCGTTTCTGATTTTTTCTTTTCACACTTCCCAATGTTGAAGTTGGTTCTACTTTCACCAATGCACTGATAGGAACATTTTTAACTGCACCGCCCGATGCCATATCTCTGAAAGAGATACGCATGTTTAACAGATCAATTAAACTTTTACGCTGCAATTCATTGTTGCGTAACTGAATTTTATATTCATCTTTCCCTTCTTTTATTTTGGATACTTCTTTTCCGAATAATGCAGTTCTGATTTGCTGACCGATCTGCCCGGATGAAACACCTTCAATCAATGCTCTGTTTCTGTCAACAGTTAAAGTGATTTCAGGATTCTTCAAATCAATATCCATTTTCAATTCTTCAACACCCGGCACCTGAATGGAATCAAGATAAATTTTCAGGGACGATGCTGTTTTAATCAGATCATCAAAATCTTCACTTGCAATTTCAATATTAACAGGAGGGTCTGTTGGTGGCCCGCCGCCTTCCTGGTCCACACTGATCTCTGCACCCGGAATACCTTTCATTACGGCACGAATTTTATCTAAAAACGGTTTTGTAGAAACGCCATGCCTTTTTTCATACTCAACAAATGAAACCTGTATTCTTCCCAATTCGCTTCTTGTACTTCTGTCGCCGCTTGTTGGATCACTTGCACCAACGGCAATATTGCTGATCACACTTTCAACAATAGGATTTGTTTTGCCGTTTTCAATATCCAATACTTTATCTACTCTGGTTTCTAAAACTTTTGTAACAGAATCGGTATAGATAACATTGGTACCAACCGGCAATTTTAAGTAAACATAAATTTGATTAGGATCCGCCTTCGGAAAAAATACAACACCCACTCTTTGTGTTGAAACAGATATTACGAATACAATAACTGAAAGGATTAGTAATCCGATAGTGCCTAATAATAAATGAACGGGCCTCCATCCTTTTAATGCCCAGCGCAGTAAAGTTTCATAATGCCCCATGATCCATGGCAATGCATGATTTTGAAAATAATGAATAGCATGATCCAATACATAACGATTCAATATTACCAGCAACATAAAGAAGAGCAATAAATTACCCCAAAAAGTGGCACCGAGTAAATCGAATAAAACGCCAAGAATAACGGCAACCCAGAATCCCGGTCTTTTAAAGATGAGGCTTTTGGGCTCTTTAATTTCTTCATCATCTGCATGATTCATAAAGTCAACTGCAAATACGGGATTCATAATAAATGCAACCACTAACGATGCTGCTAAAGTAAAAATCAGCATAGTGGGCAAATAGACCATGAATTTACCGATGATACCCGGCCAGAATAATAAAGGAAAGAATGGAGCTAATGTAGTAAGTGTTCCTGCTAACACGGGCACGAAAACCTCTCCTGCAGACATTCTTGCCGAAATTGCAATAGGAATTTTTCCTTTACCCAGTATAAAAATACGATGCGTGTTTTCAATTACCACGATCGCATCATCCACTATAATTCCCAAACCGAATAATAATGCAAAAAGTACAATAAAGTTTAAAGTAACATGTGTGCCCACTATTAAATCAGCACCGGGTAAAAACACAAACGCCACAAACATGCTGAGCGGAACGGATAATGCCACAAAGAATGCATTCACTACTCCCATAAAGAACATCAGCACGATCAATACTAAAATAAAACCGATGACAATTGAGTTAACAAGATCGTTGAATGAGGATCTTGTTTTAATACTTTGATCTCCGGTAATAACTGCTTTTAAATCTTTGGGAAATAAAACACCTTTCGATTCTTCCACTACTTTTTTAACACCATCGCTTGTTTCAATTAAGTTTTCACCACTTCTTTTAATGATGTTAAGCGTTACTACATTCTTTCCGTCTAAGCGAGCAAAACTTTCTTTTTCTTTAGTGGTATCTTTTACTGATGCGATATCTTTTAAATAAACAGGAGCTCCTGTTTGATTGCGGACAACGATCTTCTCAATATCGTAAGCTGTTTTTAACTGACCTTTTAATTGAAGATTGCGTTTCATGTTTCCAACATCCAACAAGCCACCGGATATATCTAAATTCTCACGTTGTACTGCATTGCTGATATCATCAAAAGTTACACCTGAACTTTGCATTCTGTAATTGTCAACATTGATTTGAAATTCACGTTCAGGTGCGCCAACAATATCAACACGGTTTATCTGCGGAAGGTCTTCTAATTTATCTTTCAGGTCATCTGCATATTTTTTTAAACGCTGCAGATCATAATCACCACTTAAGTTTACATACATGATGGGTTGTTCACTGAAACTTACTTCCAGAACAGTTGGTTCCTGCGTAAGATCGGTTGGTAAATCCTGTTTGGATTTATCTACTGCATCTTTTACTTTTTGTAATGCCACATCTGTTTTTACATCTGTATCGAACTCAACAATAATAGCTGAATAATCCTGCTGAGAGGTGCTGGTAAATTTTTTAATCTTAGCACCGGTTATTCCTTTGATCTGTTTTTCGATAGGCCTTGTAACGAGGTTCTCGATATCTTTCGGTGAATTACCGACATATATGGTAGAAACATATATAGTTGGAATAACAATATCCGGGAATTGTTCTTTGGGCAATGTTACAAATTGAAAAATACCTGCCAAGCTCACAAATAACATGATCAGGTAGATCGATGTTTTGTTTTTAATGCTCCATGAGGTTGGTGCAAACTCTTTAAACTTATCAGTTATGTTTTGTAATACACTCATACAATTAGATTTGGTTTTTCGTGAATGATTATTTTAATGTTTTCACGAAATTTATTTTGTATCTGTTGTTATCAACTGGCCATCATATAAACTTTGATACCCATCGGTAATAATCAGATCGTTCACCGCCAGACCGGTTTTTATTTCCTGCGTATCGGCATATAATTCACCTACCGTCACTTGTTTTTTTCTGGCGATCAGCCTGCCGTTTTCTTTAACAGCAACCATTACAAACTTTCCTTTGTCATCTGTTTGAACAGTATTTAAAGGAGCCGTAATTGCATTGGGTGATGAGTAATCCATAATTTGTACCATTGCTACCTGATTGGGATAAAATGCACTGTTGGCGGGTATTTTGGCTTCTGCAAAAAAGCTTCTGCTGTTGGCATCAATTAATTTCCCGGCAACAGTAATTACTGCATCTATCGATTTATTGATATCGGGTAATGTTACTTTAATATGTGTTCCTACTTTTACTTTGCCCAAATAATTTTCCGGGATCTGAGTGGTTATTTTAAGATCGTTTGTATTAACAATTTTTATTTGTCCGGCACCGTTAAAAAATTCACCCACTCTGATGTTCACATCATCGGCAACACCGTCAACATCTGCATAGATATTGGTAAAATTCAGTTGTTCCTGTGCAATCTTTACCTGCTCATCAGTTGCTTTAATTTGATTGGATATATTCTCGGCATTGTTTTTTGCCGTAATTAATTGAACTTCTGTCCCGATATTTTCGGCCCATAAGTTCTTTTGCTTTTCATACAGCGTATTGGCAAAATCCAATTGTGTTTTTAATGATTGCATATTTTTTTGAACATACTGCAGATTGCGCATGGCAATCGTATTATCCAGCTTTAATAAGAGCTTACCTTTTTGAACAATATCACCTTTCTTTACAAACAATTCTTTTACCTGTCCTCCGCCTGCACGGGGTGTTACATAAGAAATATTTACTGCTTCAACCTTTCCCTGCAGATCGATATAATGTGTAAACGTTGCAGGAGCAACCGCTGTAACTGCAACTAATTTAGCTTTTTCATTTTTTACGGCAGATGTATCCAGCTTGGCTATTTCTTTTTCAAGTGCAGCAATATCTGCATCTGTTTTTGATTGAAGTTTTTTTAATTCTTCAAGCTTTGTTTTTTTCTGTGTTAACTCAATATTGGAATCATTTTTTCCGCCGCAGGATGCAAGCGAAACAAATATTGCCATTAATAAAATCTGCGCTGTCTTTTGCATAAAATTCAGTTTATATTTTGGTGTTATGTTTATTGTAATTTTCCGATCGCTTTGTAATAATCAACTTTAGCAACCACTGCATCGTAAGTGGCGCTTATATAATTTGTTTGTGCAGCGATCAGGTCTGTTTGAGCAGTGCTGATCTCTGTATTGGAACCTGTTCCGGCCTCGAATTTCTTTTTGGTTTGGTTGTAAACCGATTCTGCCAATTCCATATTTTTCTTTTGATTATCCATGGTTACGATGGCAGACCTGAACCTGATCTTTGCCTGTTCCACATCATTGTCAATAGAAAGTTTAAGGTTATCGATATTGTTGACTATTTGCTGTAATTCAAATCTTGATTGCTTCACTTTTGAATCTTTATAAAAACCATCAAAGATGGGAATAGCAATATTCAATGCGAGATAAGAAGTGGTATACCAATCACCGGGACCAAAAAAATCAAATGTGTTGCGTTGTGCATTTTTATTGTACGATCCGGTTAATGACAATGTTGGATAATAAGAAAGCTGATACCTCTTGATATTATAGTCATTCAATTTTTTTACAATATTCAGGTATTGGAATTCTTTTCTCTGATTGTAATCATATACCGTATCAGCCAAACCGTTTTTAATTTGTTCTTCGGTTATTTTGTCTGTTAATACAAGTTCATCTTTTACGGGCATTCCCAACAATGTTTTTAAGCCGAGATAACCGATCTCAATATTGTTGAGTGTTTTTAATTTTTCTGTCTGCTGGTTCGATAGCTGTACAGAAAGTTTATCAACATCCAATTTTTCTGCAAATCCGTTTTTATATAATTCTTTTGTATCGTGCAATAATTTTTCTATGCGTGCAATGTTTGCATCAAGAATTTCAACCTGTGTTTTACTCACCACCAATTGATAGTAGACCTTATAAATATTCACTTTGATATTCTCTTCGGTTACTTCAGCATTCTTTTTTTGATATTCAATGGATGTAGCCCTTGCTTGCAAGCCCACAAATACCTGTCCGTCAAAAAGTACCTGCTGCAGTTGTAAACCCGCATTGGCATTGAACTTTGTTCCAAACTGAACAGGGATATAAGTACCGGCAGGCTGACCGAAAATTTGCCCCGGTATCAATGAAGTGGGGATGTCTATATAATTTGTTACACCGGTATTCGCAGAAACAGTAGGCAGCGCCATAGCGGTTACGCCACGATTGATCTGCTGTTGAATTTGCACACCTACCAAAGCATTTTTAACCTGCGCATTATTTTTTGAAGCATACTCTACACATTGCTGAATGCTGAATGCGTGTTTTGCCTGTTCATTTTGTGCATCTGCAAATGAAACGATCAGCAAACTCATCAACCAAATAATATTCTTTTGAATTTTTATC
>CAIVCF010000034.1 GCA_903904335.1 uncultured Chitinophagaceae bacterium
TGAACGCCCTCAGCCTCATGCATGTTTTATCTTAAGTGTTACTGATGACTTAGTGAATGATGGCGGTATCATGGATCTATGGGTTCGTGAAGCAAGAATATTCAAATACGGTTCCGGTGTTGGAACCAACTTCTCGCAAATTCGCGGTGCCAGCGAAAAGTTAAGTGGTGGCGGTACTTCCAGCGGATTGATGAGCTTCCTAAAAATTGGTGATCGTGCAGCAGGTGCCATCAAAAGCGGTGGTACCACTCGTCGTGCTGCTAAAATGGTTTGTTTGGATCTGGATCATCCTGAAATAATGGAATTCATCAATTGGAAAGTGCAGGAAGAAAAGAAAGTAGGAGCATTGATCGATGCGGGTTATGATTCGCATTATGAAGGCGAAGCTTATTTAACAGTATCAGGTCAAAATTCAAATAACTCCGTTCGTATCCCGAATGAATTTTTTGAAAAATTAGAGAAAGATGAAGACTGGGAATTAAAAGCAAGAACCGATGGCAGAGTGATGAAAAAAATTCCTGCTAAAGAAGTATGGAAACAAATCTCTTATGCTGCCTGGCGTTGTGCTGATCCGGGAACTCAATACGATACAACTATCAATGAATGGCATACTTGTCCTAAGGGTGGCCGCATCAATGCTTCTAATCCATGCAGCGAATACATGTTCTTAGATAACACGGCATGTAACTTAGCTTCTATCAATTTGCGTAAATTCTTTGATGAAAGCAATAACACTTTAGATGTTGAAGGATTAGAATACATCAGCCGTTTATGGACTGTTGTTTTGGAAATTTCTGTATTGATGGCACAGTTCCCTTCAAAAGAAGTGGCACAATTAAGTTATGATTACAGAACGCTTGGTTTGGGTTTTGCAAATCTCGGAACCGTATTAATGTTAAGCGGTATTCCTTACGATAGCGAACAGGCTCGCGGCATTGCGGGTTCTGTAACTGCGATCATGACCGGCATCACTTATAAAACATCAGCAGAAATGTCTTCATTCTTAGGACCATTTGCCAAGTATGAAGAAAATAAAGAAGACATGTTGCGTGTAATGCGCAATCATCGTGCTGCTGCTTATGATGCAGAAGATGCTTATGTAGGATTACAAATAAAACCACAAGGAATCAAAGCACAATATTGTCCTGATTATTTATTGAAAGCAGCAACAAAGGCTTGGGATGATGCTGTTCAATTAGGTGAAAAATATGGTTACCGCAATGCACAAACAACCGTGATCGCTCCAACAGGAACAATTGGATTGGTGATGGATTGCGATACTACCGGTGTGGAACCTGACTTTGCATTAGTGAAGTTTAAAAAATTAAGTGGTGGTGGATATTTCAAGATCATCAATCAAGCTGTTCCAAATGCATTGAAGAATTTAGGTTATAGCGAATCTGAAATCAATGCGATTGAAAAATATGCAGTAGGTTCTGCAAGTTTCGACGGTGCTCCTTTCATCAACAATAAAACATTAGCAGAAAAAGGTTTCACTCCTGAAGAAATACAAAAATTGAATGATGCCGCAAAAGCTGCATTTGAAATTGGATTTATTTTCAATCGTTATTCTTTAGGTGATGCATGTTTGCAAAGACTTGGGTTTACTGAAACACAATACAGCGACTGGAGTTTCAATATGTTGGAAGCATTAGGATTTACAGAAGATGAGATTGATGCAGCAAACGATTATATCTGCGGCACCATGACCATTGAAGGTGCTCCGCTTTTAAAAGAAGAACATTTGCCTGTTTTTGATTGCGCCAATAAATGCGGCAAGAAAGGCGAACGTTTTATTCATGCACATGGTCATATTAAAATGATGGGTGCTTGTCAGCCTTTCTTGAGCGGTGCAATTTCCAAAACAATCAATCTTCCGCACGAAGCAACCATTGCTGAGATTGAAGATTCTTATTTACTGAGTTGGCAATTAGGTTTAAAAGCCTGTGCATTATATCGTGATGGTTCTAAATTATCACAACCGCTCAGTAATAAATCTGATAAGAAAAAGAAAACTGAAGATGTTGCAAGTGCAGAAGTTGTAACGGTTTCAGAAGAAGAACAAGAAAGTAATATTGTTGATCTCGCAAAATTAACTGTTGATGAATTATTGGAAGAAGTACAAAGACGCATGTCTGCATCAACTGATACAGGATTGAAGCGTGCTTTATCAAAGATCGTTGAACGTAAAACCTTGCCGGCAAAACGAAGAGGCTTTACACAAAAAGCAAGAGTGGGCGGACAGGTTATTTTCTTACGTACCGGTGAATACAGCGATGGTACTTTAGGAGAAATATTCATTGATCTGGCAAAAGAAGGTTCAACATTGAGAAGTTTAATGAACTGTTTTGCGATCTCTGTTTCTGTTGGTTTGCAATACGGTGTTCCGTTAGAAGAGTTTGTAGATAAATTTGTATTCACCAGATTTGAACCATCCGGAATGGTGGATCATCCGAATATCAAAACAACAACTTCATTGGTTGATTTTGTTTTCCGTGCATTGGCATTTGATTATTTAGGAAGAACTGATCTGGTGCATGTGTTGAATAAACCTGAAGTAGGAAATACCGGTGAAGAAGGAGATGTTACTTTATTAGGCAAGCCTGAATTAAGCAGCATCATCATCACTGCACCATCAGCGAATACAACACCAAGTGTGCAGCCGCAGAAATTACAGCGTGCAGCAACAGCTGTTAAAGCAGATGCAGGAATGGATATGGTAAATGCAGCAGCTAAAAATATGCAGAGTGATGCACCGGCTTGTAATACATGCGGACATATCACTATTCGCAGCGGTACTTGTTATAAATGTTTGAACTGCGGCAACAGCATGGGTTGCAGTTAAATAAGAGACGTATATTTCATAGGTATACATTAGAAAACGCCGCCCTGATTCTTCGGGGCGGTTTTGTTTTAGCAATTGGGTATTGCATCCAATAAAAAAGAGCTTCAATCATGAAGCTCTTTTTTATTCAAAACCTAAACTTGGATAATAAAACTATTTTATTGTGCTTTGTGCTAAAGAAATTTCTTCCATTAAATCGTTATACCCAACTACCAATCCCTGCACTTTAATTTTAGAGCCTACTTTCACATCTTTTATTTTAGCAATTTCTGTAGAATCGATATTACAAGCTATACTTCCTAAAGAAACAGTAACTCCTGAAACATTTGTTACATCTCCTTCAATCAATACAGCCTGATTGATATATTTTTTGTTGGCTTCTGTTGCATTGTCTTTAAACTCTTTTGCAAACGCATCTGCGGTTAATTCGAATTTTGCTTTTTCTTTGGATGGATCACGATGTTTCATTGATGATGTTAATGCCATTCCCAGATCAACAACTGATTGTAAAGCTCTCTGTGGATTTAATGCAACCCATATTCCAACTATAACAATGATGGCCAGAATGGTGTAAATGATTTTCTTTTTCATAAATAAATGATGTTAAGACGCTGAATTTTTTTACGCTGTAAAAGTCATGTATTAAGAATTGCAAAAACATGATTTCAGACATCTTTTTTCGTGATATAAATCACAAACAAGTCTGATAACAGTCATTCTTAAAGGATTTGCAGCAGAATACTTTTGTGTTCGCAACATTAAAGTTATACAATCAATGAGCATAACATTTAATTGTTCCTTAAATACTCAAATTCATTAAATAAAATTAAGTGTATGAAAAGAAAGGTTATCAATCAAAAAGGCGTTATCAGCCTTTTTTGTTTGCTCTTCGTTTCGCTGTTATTGGTACAGTGTAAAAAAGAAGGTACTAATGCATCTACTGTTTCCCGTGCATTGGTTAACACACCGGATTCAACTATTTTTTCTCCGTTTTACGATTCAACTGTTATTCCTTACCCAGATGCAACACCGAGTAAGAATGATATAGTTGTTACAAAAAGTGTTTCAAGAATTATTCAGAACAACTGCGTTACTGCTACCTGTCACGGTGGTACCGGTGTTAAACCTTATTTGAACAGTTATGCAGATGTAAAGAACATGGTGGTTCCGGGAAATCCTGAAGCCAGTCAGTTATATCAGATGATTACAACAAGCGATCTCAACAAAGCAATGCCACCTGTTAATTATGGTGTTGATCTGACCGTTTCAGAAAAATCTATCATTTATAACTGGATCAAGAATGGTGCGAAACAATATCCTGCCATAGAAGACTACAGACCCGCAGCCATTGCTATACTTACTTCAGGCTGTACGTCAGGTAACTGCCATAATGAAGCAACAGCAGCAGGTGCTTGGGGTAAAAGCGGATATTTGGGTGCATTGACTTCTGCTGATACGATTTCTTTCTTTTATACCAATCCAACATCAGGCAGCACTACAGCCTATACACAATTGAAAGATCCAAAACTAACTGCAACTTGGCAGGCATACAAAGACAGCGTTAGAAAATTCTATTCTGATACTTTGGCCAATGCAAGTTTCAGACCTTGGAAAGTATTCAGCACACGCGGTCCTCTAAATACTTACGATGATCTTTTATTGGATATCATATATCCAAAATCAATTCGCAGTTCTTCAGGAGCTTATAGTGTAGGCGGCGTAAAAGTTAATTGTAAGGGAGATCCTTTCCTTTCAACCAGTACTGTAATATCAAGAATTGATTCTACCATTTTGATGAAAACACAGCATTCAGCCACAGCTCCAAATACATGGGCTACTAAACATGATGGCGGTATGGCATACAGTGATGGCGGATTGCAACCTTCAGATATAGCCATTATCAAAGGCTGGTATTTTGCTGATCCCAATATTCCTGATGCCTGGAAATATGGATTAGATGCCACAGGAATATTTAAATATCAAGCATCAGGTAAGATCATTACTAAATAACCAACAACACAAAAAATAATTTTATGAATAAACTATTAATATACTTGGGAGTGCTCAGCAGTATGGTGCTGTTCGCCTCTTGTTACAACAATAAAAAAGATATTTCAACACCTACGGCTAATTCATTGGGAGCCATTTCATTTCGTGATGATGTAGTTCCGATTGTAACATCCGGTGCCTGCGGTTGTCATAATAATGGTGGTACCAGTGTGATACAATTCTCACATCAAGGACCTTCTATAGACACTATTTTTTACAGCACCATTCAGGCAAGATCAGGCGTATTTGGGGCCATGATAGCAAGCCCAACAACAGGGCATCCCGGAGAAGGCGGTATCTTTTTCACTCCTGCACAAGCTGCAGTTATTTCTACCTGGATCGCACAGGGAGCAAAAGATAATTATGTACCACCTGCTATTACCGGTCCAGTTACTTATACCACTAACATTGTTCCTATTTACAAATCTGTTTGTAAAGGAAGTTCCTGCCATGGCGGTTTAGGCCCAACATTGGATTATCCGAAGATGGTGGCAGATAAAGCTGTCCTAAGTGCCATGATGACAAGTAGCGGAGCTACAGGACATCCGGGTGGAGCATTAAGTTTAGATCCAACAACAACATCAACATTCTTAGCATGGATTGCACAAGGGCAACCACAGTAAAAACAAAACACTATTTAAATAAACAATAAAAATCACAGCAATGAAAAAAATAATCTTATTAGCATTCACTTTCATCTTCATGATGAACCTGCTTAATGCACAAACGTATAAAACAAGAGATGGCTATGTTTACTTCAATCCAAATAAAGACTTGACTCATAAGGATTATGAAGCAGCCAGTAAAGAAGGTACAGGCATATTAAAAGTAGAAACCAGCGAAGTTGCCTTTTTAGTTCCGATGAAAACATTCCATTTCAACAACGCTTTATTGGAAGAACATTTCAATGAAAATTATCTGGAGTCTAATAAATTCCCTGATGCAAGATTTTCAGGAAAATTAATAGGCTTTACTAAAGATCAATTGACTAAAGATGGCGTGTATAATATTTCTTCTGAAGGAAAAGTTACCATGCATGGTGTAACGAAAGATTTTAAAGCACCCGTTAAATTAGAAGTAAAAGGAAAAGTTGCTACTTTCTATTGCCATTTTACAATCAAAGCTGAAGAGCATGGCATCAATATTCCGGGCTTGGTAAAACCCAAATTAGCTGATCTTACACCCATTGATGCAACCATCAAATTTCAATTAAACTAATCTTCTAATAAATAGATTATGAAAAAAATAGTATTATATCTCATTGTTGCATGTTGCTTCTTAGTGAAAGCAAGTGCACAGGACGATCTGCTGAAAGATCTGGTAAAAGATGATTCAGCCAAAGTAAAACATGATTTTGCCACTGCTACTTTTAAATCTACCCGCGTTATAAACATGCAAAGTGTTGAAATGACAGGAGCCGGCAATTTGCAATTCATGATCAGTCACCGTTTCGGACAAATTTGGAAAGAAGGTAAAGGCTGGACCAATGTTGCACAATTATTTGGCTTAAATGCAGGAGCAGCCAATACTTATATGTCATTCGAATATGCACCCAAAAGTTGGTTGAATCTTGGTTTTGCTGCAACAGGAAATGCGCAATTGGAATCATGGGCAAAATTCAGATTAGTGAGACAACAATCAGGCGCTAAAAATGTACCCGTAACTGTTGTTCTGTTCTCTTCATTACATTTTGATGGATCTGACGGACCAAGCCCTGATGATTATGCATGGAACAGATTTTCTTATTTGAATCAATTATTGATCGGAAGAAAATTCAATGACAAATTTTCATTGCAGTTGATCCCTTCCTTTATTCATTACAATATTGTTCCTTACGGAATCAATAATACCAATAATGTTTTCTCCATAGGTATCGGTGGTCGTTATAAATTAACACATAAAACAGCGATCAGCCTTGAATATGCCCGTCAGTTGAACGGATACAAAGACCTGTTGGACGAAAGTGCATCTGCTGTTAATTATGTACCTGATCTGGTTTCTATCGGATACGATTGGGATACAGGCGGACATATTTTCCAGTTCTTCTTCACCAGCTCTAATGCTGCAACCAATATTGCACAGTTAGCACAAAATACAAATGATTTAAGATTAGGTAATTTCTCTTTAGGCTTTAACCTGAACAGAAGTTACGGAATTAAAAAAGTTGTGAATACCCCTTAAAACAAACAACAGTTTGCTTAAAAAACGCTTCAGAATAACTGAAGCGTTTTTTATTATACAGCATTTACCGATTTAAGTGTTTTCATTTTTTGTGCAGTATGATTAATTTATACTTCAAAAAATTTCTATTGGAAATAGAATAATGTCACTTATTGTTAAATATGATATTTATCATTTTTTTCAATGATAAATATCATAATCACATCATTGTTACAACAGTAGTTTAGCAGCCTGAAATAATGTTTTAACAACAACTATAAATTTTCAATTATGAAACTTATTCAAAGCACAAAATTCTGGATACTCTCAACAATGGTCTGCTTAGTAGGATATGCAGTAAGTTGTACTAAAAACGATCAGGTTATCATTCCTGATACTTCCGGAGGTAATTCTACAACATTGGTATCTGTAAAAACAGCAACTGCTCCAACAATTGATGGTACGATTGATGCAATTTGGGCCAATGCAACCAAATTAAGTATTTCACCAACAGTACCTGATCCGGGTAATGGTTTGTTTACAGGATATAACGGAGAAGTTTATCCTGCAACCCTACGTTCTATGTATGATGCCAACAACATTTATTTTTTATTAGAAGTAACTGATGCAACAAAAAGTATAAATGTTGCTCCATGGTATTTTAATCCTTCTTTAAATGTTACCGGCAAAACAGGTTGGCAGAAAGAACCTTCCAGTAAATCATACGATGTGAATGGTGTATTAACCAGAGACGGTTTTGGTGAAGATAAATTTGCCATGCTTTGGAATATTAATAATTCCACACCAAAATTCATTTCACAAACCTGTTATGCAAGTTGTCACGTGTTTACACCGTATTTAGATTATTCTCAAACCCCTGCTGCCATGGTGTCAAACGCCAATAATGGCAATCACTATACAAACGGACAAGCTGAAAAAATTGACATGTGGTGGGGTCGTTTAGGTTATATCACTAAAGACGCATCACTTAATTTAATGGATGATAATTATCAGGATTGGGCCGGTGGTCCAACCTATAGTAGTGTAACCGGTGGTAATGCAAACGGCAGACACGTTGATGGTATTGTTCCTGATGGAACGTTCTCCACAACTTGGCCTTATCGTCCAAACTATACAGTATCTCCAACACAAGGTGAAGTAAGTAATTCACAAAATTTGAAATTAGATGGAACAGGTGCATCTGTTGCAGTTCCTATTTGGGTGGTTCCTAATGCAGCCAGTACAAGTGGTTTCCTTTTACCTTCAGATACATTAAGTACCGGAAGTGCCAAGAAAGTTGTAGCGGTAAGTTCTGCCGGCGTATTGACTTTAAGTAATGGTACAACAATTGATCCTACAGTAGGTACTGCTTATCAAAGAACAGGAGATCCTGTTACCGGTCCAACAGCTGTAAATTATATACCTGCATATATCGGAGTTCCGTTAATTGGTGGCAGAGCCGATATTACTGCTGCTGCAACTTATACAGGAACAGGATGGATCATTGAATACAAACGTGCATTGAAAACCGGAGATGTGTTGAATCAGGATATTGACTTCACAAGTCTGCAAGATCAACAATTTGGAGTTGCTTTCTGGAATAAGTCGAATAATCAACATGGCATTAATCCATATCTGACATTGACATTCAGTAAATAGTATTTGGCTGTTCTTTCATAAAATAAAAAAAATAAAGATCATGTCAAAAAAAATGATAGGAATAGGGTTATTACTGGCTACCGCATTTATGCTTATCATGGTCGGCTGTTCTAAAACCACAACGGTTGTATTAGATAATTCCGTTCCTGTAACAACAACTGTTAGTTTCTCGAAAGATATTCAACCCATATTGACTAAGAACTGCGCCATAAGCGGATGTCATAGCGGAACCGTTGCACCTAATTTGTCCAGTGCAACTGCATACGCTGCATTAACAACAGGAAACTTTGTAAACACAAGTTCCCCTGCCAGCAGCGAGGTCTATTTATGGTTAACCGGAAAACGTGCCATAGCTATGCCTGCAGGTGCTCCAAATAATCCATCAAATATTAATGGGCTTATGTTAGCCTGGATTCAACAAGGTGCTAAAAACAATTAAAAAAACAACTCATGAAAAAACAAAATATTTATCATCCATCAATTTCCCGTTTTGGCAGGGTATTGTTATTAATTGTACTCTGCACGAGTCTGGGAAGCTTGATGGCACAGGATTCTACTACACCTGCTGCTCCGGTTGTTAAAAAGAAATCGTATGTAAAAAATACTTTCGAAGGTAATTTCATAATTGACAATCAAACAGTGATGGTTCCGATTAAAGGAACATTCGAATTCGATATTCAACACAGGTTTGGTACAATGGATCATTCATTTACTGATCTGTTTGGATTGTATGCCGGTGCAACAATGAGGCTTGGTTTTAGTTACACTCCGATCAAAGATCTACAAATTGGTTTTGGAACATGTAATGATAGAATGCAAGTCGATTGGAATTTGAAACTTGCCTTATTGAAACAAACAAAAGACGGCAAGATACCCGTAAGCATTACTTATTTTGGAAATGCAGTGATGGATACAAGAAAAGCTGATGCCACTACTTTATTTGTAAACACATCAGACCGTTTCAGTTTCTTTAATCAGATCATCATTGCCAGAAAATTCTCAGAATCATTTTCTGTACAAGTGAGTCCAAGTTTATCTCACTTTAATAATCTGGAAGGTTATTTAGACGGATCAGGACAAGTGCAACCTAAATGGAATAACAATCATTTTGCTATTGCATTTTCAGGTAGATATAAAATATCTCCAAAAACTGCCATCATCGTAAATTATGATCAGCCATTGACGCAACATCCAACCAATAATCCTCATCCGAATATCAGTTTTGGATTTGAATTCAAATCAAGTGGTCATGATTTCGAACTATTTGCAGGTAATTACGGATATGTTTTGCCGCAAAATAATAATCTGTACAACCAGAATGATTTTACCAAAGGACAATTCCTGATCGGATTTAACATCAGCAGGTTGTGGAACTTTTAAAAAATGTTTACCTTACAATTGATTCATCAAAAAATTATTCAATAAAAATCAGACCTGACAATGAAAAGTAAATTAGTATTAGCAGTATCAGTATTAGCTGTAAGTATCATGAGTGTTGCATTCACTATCGATCAACAACCCAAACCATGGAATGTTCCTGATAAGAATGCAAAAACAGTTAATCCTGTAAAATCAAGTGCAGAATCTATTGCTGCCGGAAAAACTTTATGGAGTACCCATTGTTCATCCTGCCATGGTAAAACAGGTTTGGGTGACGGCAATAAAGCAGCTCAGTTAAAAACAACACCTCCTGATTTTACAAAAGCAGCTTTCCAATCTCAAACTGATGGATCCTTATTCTATAAAGTTGTTGAAGGAAGAGATGATATGCCTAGCTTTAAAAAGAAGATCCCTGAACAGGAAGATATTTGGAATTTAGTGGTGTACATGCGTACATTAAAAAAATAATCACTTAAATAAATAAAAAAGGCCTGACTTAGTTCAGGCCTTTTTATTTTCTGCACAGCCATTTTCTATACAAATTCAGTTTATTATTTCTGCCGTTTATAAACTGATTAATATCATATTTCACTAACTGTCATTCTTATATTTTTACCGCACTTAAAGTTTAAACATTTATGAATAACAATGAAGAAATAACAGAAACAAATACAGCAGCCAGAAGAAAATTGATTCGGGGGCTTGGTATTTTGTCAATGTTTGCAGCTATTGCAGCAGCAGCGCGTCTTCCATTTATCGCCAAAAAAGAAGTGATCGCCTGTAAGCCAGAGAGTAAAAAGACAATGATAAAAATGTTGACACAAGATGGCAAGTTAGTAGAGATCGATGCATCATTATTAACTGCAAGCAATAAGAAAATAAGTAATAACGAGCTCCAGAATTGGATCAAAAAATAAACCTAATGAAACAAGAAAATAATTCGCGAAGAGATTTCCTATTAACCGGCTTGGCGGCTGCGGGACTTGCAGTTGGATGCTCCTCCAAAAAAAATGCATTCGAAGCCGGTGCAGAAGAAGGCATTAAAGCATCGGGCAAAAAAGTAAAATTATTATCAGTGGATGGCGAAGTGATTGAAGTGGATGAAGCATTTTTGAAACCGGTTCCTGCACTGCCTGCTGTTTCAAACAGTGAAGCGAGATTAGGGATTGGCGGTAAAAAATTCGTGATGGTGATTGATCTTTCCCGCTGTAAAAATTTAAGGAAATGTCAAGCTGCATGTAATCACATGCATCATGTAAATCCCGGTCAGAATTGGATCAAAGTAGATCCGATGCAGGAAGCTGAACATACTGCTCCGTATTGGCAACCCACAACTTGTATGCATTGCGATGAACCGCCTTGCGTAAAAGTTTGTCCGGTGGATGCAACATTCAAAAGACAAGATGGTATTGTATTAATTGATAGCGACCGTTGCATCGGTTGCCGTTTTTGTATGGCTGCATGTCCTTATTCATCAAGAGCATTTAACTGGTCGGCACCCGATATTCCTGCCGAAGTTGCCGCCCAACCTTATTCATGCGAAAGCAGTGTTCCGCAAAAGAAAGGAACTGTTGGAAAATGTGATTTTTGTCCCGACATGGCAAGAAAAGGTGAATTACCGCATTGCGTACAAGCTTGTCCAAACGGAACATTCTTCTTTGGTGATCTGAATGAAGATTCTGTGAGTAATGGTTCTGAAACTTTCCGATTCAGCGAATTAATAAAAGATAAATCAGGTTACAGATTAATGGAAGATCTGGGTACCAAACCAAGTGTGTATTACCTACCTCCTGTTAACAGAAACTTCCCTTACGAATCAGGACTTGATAACGATACAAAAGAAAAAAAATAACCCTAAATAACTAAAGGTGGAAAATTTAAATTCAACAGCAAACGAAAAAATTATACAAGATCTGTTACCGCAAAAATTTGGCAAGAGCGGAAAAATATGGACAGGCATTTTAGTGGCTTTTTGTTTGGTGGGCTTGTTTGCATATTACCGTCAATTAAGATACGGCTTGGTTGTTACCTCCATGAGAGATTATGTTTCTTGGGGTATTTACATTTCCAACTTCGTATTCTTTGTTGCGATCAGTTTAGTAGGGTCATTGATCACGGCTGTATTCAGATTAGCTGATGTACATTGGAGCACGCCACTGACAAGGATCGCAGAGATCATTGCTGTTGCAGCCATCATCTTCGCATCACTCATTATCATAGTTGATATGGGTAGCCCAGAACGGTTTTATAATTTATTTATTCATGGTCGTTTGCAATCACCCATCATTTGGGATGTGATCGTGATCACCACTTATTTTTTTATCAGTATCCTGCTTTTATATTTCCCACTGTTGCCCGATATTCAGATCTTGATCAAATACAAAGAAAAAAGCAGTAAAAGATTACAAAAATTTTATTCCTTCATCGGTTCATTCTGGAAAGGAACTCCTGCACAATTTAAACTCAGTGAGAAAGCAATTAACATTCTTTGTATCACCATCATTCCTGTTGCATTTTCCATTCACACGGTTACTTCATGGTTATTTGCAACAACCTATCGTCCGGGTTGGGATAGTACCAACTTTGGTGCTTATTTTATTTCAGGTGCATTCTTAGTGGGTGCCGGTGGTGTAGTGGTTGCGATGTATGTTTTCAGAAAAGCCTATCATCTGGAAAAATATATTACAGCCGATCATTTTGAAAAGATGGGGCGGATCGTTGTGTTATTGGCGTTACTCTATTTATATTTCAATGTGAATGAGTACTTGGTTCCTGCTTTTAAAATGAAGAAGTCAGAGGAAGCACATTTGAATGGCTTATTTACAGGAGAATTTGCGCCGTTGTTTTGGTTTGCCATTTCGGTGGGCATGTTGATACCTATCATTATTTTATTATTTAAAAAAGGAAGAAGACCATTGCCTGTTTTCATTGCAGGGATCATGGTAGTTGTTGGTGCCTGGTTTAAACGTTATTTAATCGTTACACCAACTTTATTACATCCTTTTTTACCGATGACAAATGTTCCTGATAGCTATCGTCATTATTTTCCAAGCTGGGAAGAATGGGCTATTGCATTAGGTTCTTTAGCCGGTGCCATGTTAGTGATAACAATCCTTTCCAGAATATTTCCAATCATTCCAATTCAAGAAACTATAACTGAACGTCATGAAACTGCTGAATAAAAACATCCTTGGATTATTATCCATTATCTTTTTCTTATCAAGCTATGATGCGCTTTCGCAAGAAGCACAGAAAGGTGATTTGAATGTTTCCATTAGTTATTTCATCAACAATAACAAGATACCTTATCTGTTGGCGAAAGTAAAAACCAAAGTGGATGGAAAGTTTAAACCGGTAAATGTCATACCATTGAATTTATTTTTAGATAAAGATTCTGCCGGAACATTAATTGCAAAAGTTGTCACCAATGAAAAAGGTGAAGCAACTGCTATCATTCCTGCATCATTAAAAAATCAATGGAGCAGTTCTATCAAACATACTTTTTTGGCTTCATTCGATGGCAATAAAAATTACGAATCAGCTAAAGCTGATTTAACAGTTGGCAAAGCAAAAATCTTGATCGATACAACAAGCGATAGAAAAATCACTGCCACTGTTTTTGAAATGAAAGACACAAGCTGGACGCCGGTAAAAGGTGTTGAATTAAAAATTGCAGTTCGACGTTTGGATGCAGATCTTTCAGTAAATGAAACAGCAAGTTTTACAACTGATTCAACCGGACAAGCTACAGCAGATTTTAAGAGAGATAGTATTCCGGGCGATGAAAAGGGTAATATTATTTTGGTTGCAAAAATTGAAGACAATGATCAATATGGTAATTTATTGGTTGAACAAACCGTTCCATGGGGATCAAAATTTATTCCGGTAAATAATTTTGACAGAAGAACATTGTTTGCAACAAGAGATAAAACACCCATCTGGTTATTATTCATGGCATACTCAATCGTGATAACGGTTTGGGGTATTTTGATCTCTTTAGTGATCAGCATTTTTAAGATCAAAAAAATAGGAGAAGAAATACAAGCATAAATAAAAAAATTTGAAAACCCCCTCTGTGAAAGTCTGTTGGTTTATTCCGACAGGCTTTTTATTTTACACCGCTCCCTGCAAAAAAATAACCGCTACATTTGAAGCATCATGCAGTTCAGTTTCGCTTACGAAAAGAAAAAAGTAATTCAGGCATTGCGTTATCATTTTATTTCACGCAGAGAAATTAAAGTGATGATGATATTGGTAAATGTATTTGCCATAACAGCAGCCATTTTATTTTACACACAAAAAATAAGACCCGAGCCTTTCTTGCTGGGCTCATTGATATGGATCGCCATGATGAGTGGTGTTTGGTATATCTTACCTTACAGCATTTATAAAAGGGCATCCACATTTAAGGAAAAATTCATTATCCAATTCAATGATGAGAATATTCAGTTAGACAATGAACGAGGGTATGTGATTTGGGAATGGGACCAATTCGATCGTTATTTTGAAAGCCCTTATTTTTTCCATCTCTACTTCAACGCCAAAACATTTTTTTTGATCCCAAAAGAAAATATGGGAGAAGCATTTCTGCATGAATTGCGTGCATTGCTGCAAAAAAAAATAGGAAAATAAATTTATACTGATACAATTGTTGGGATAAAAAAATCAGAGATCTTTTTCCATTACATAATGCGGGATGGTAACTTCCATAAATTCAGGGCCATCAATTCTGTACCCCAATTTTTCGTAAAAGCCAACGGCAGATTTTCTTGCATGCATGATCAGTTTTGTAAAGCCTTTATCACGTGCAACTGTTTCGGCAAAGATCATCAGCATGCGACCAATACCGGTTCCCTGCAAACCGTTTCTCACAGCCATTTGCCGCAATTTTGCCACGCCATTGCCTTTATTGGTGAGCATGCAGCAACCCTGTAATTCATCATCATCAAAACAGCCCAATAAAATATCGTTTTTACCCCGATCTAATTCAGCAGAGGTAAAATCCAATCCCAATGGCTTACGCAAAACCTGATAACGCAGGTCCAGCATTTGCTCATATTCTTTTGTACCATAATCAATCTCTCTCAGGGGCATATTCTAATCAGTTTGGGAAGACAATATAGGAATCATTTTTGCAAAAATGAGCAGTTTTACTTCAATCAACAAAAAATGTTCAAAAGGATGCACATTGTTTTAATGATTGTTTCATTTGAATGATTTTAATCGATTAAGCCGATTTATTATCGGTGGTGGTGTTAAACAATTTGTCTTATTCTATATTTTTATTTGAGGGATACTTTTAAAAATCGATGCAATCCGGGCAATTTGGTTTGATTTTATTAATTATTTCAAGCCTATTTTGAAATTTTATACCCCATTTTTACTGAAATAGTACTTGTAAATCTCAGGTCCTTTATCATAAAACTGATCAAATTCAGGTTCATATAACAATAAAGCCCTTATCTGCCAAATAAAACTTGTGAAAACAAAATTGAGATAAACCCTTGCAGTTTTAGTAAAAAGTATATTTTTGCGGCTGTAAAACAAAACTTATTACAATGTCAGACATCGCAAACAAAGTGAAGAAAATTATTGTCGACAAATTAGGTGTTGATGAAGCAGAGGTTACAAACGAAGCTTCATTCACTAATGACCTCGGTGCCGATTCTTTGGATACCGTTGAATTAATTATGGAATTCGAAAAAGAATTCAACATTTCTATTCCTGATGAGCAAGCTGAAACCATCACTACTGTAGGTCAGGCTGTAGCTTATTTGGAAGAACATGCCAAATAAGATTCACTTACTCCATTAATGGAATAATTAATCCGCCTTTCTTAGGCCTCGTGCCACAAGAGAGGCGGATTGTCACTTAAACAGGCTTGTACTTATGGAATTAAAAAGAGTAGTTGTTACCGGTATTGGTGCTATCACTCCTTTAGGAAATAATTTGAATGACTATTGGAATGGTTTGATCAACGGCGTTTCCGGTGCCGATATGATTACCAATTTTGATGCAAGTAAGTTTCGTACAAAATTTGCCTGTGAGGTTAAAGGTTTTGATCCTGTTGCCTTTCTAGATAGAAAAGAAGCCAGAAAAATTGATCGTTTTACCCAATTTGCTTTGTATGCAAGCGATCAGGCAATGAGTGATGCAGGTTTGAACAAAGAAAATATCAATCCGGATCGAGTAGGTGTTGTATTTGCCAGCGGTATTGGCGGGTTGATCACATTCCAGCAGGAAGTGATGGAATTTGCCAAAGGCGATGGCACACCGCGTTTCAATCCTTTCTTTATCCCTAAAATGATTTTGGATATTGCTGCAGGACAGATATCCATGCGTCATAATTTACGCGGACCAAATTTCGCCGTGGTTAGCGCATGTGCCAGCAGTACCAATGCCATCATTGAATCATTCAATTTACTTCGTCTCGGTAAAGCAGATATTTTAGTTACCGGCGGAAGTGAAGCCGTGATCAGTGAAGCAGGTGTTGGCGGCTTTAATGCCATGAAAGCCATGAGTGAGCGCAATGATGACCCTAAAACAGCATCACGTCCTTATGATAAAGACCGTGATGGTTTTGTAATGGGTGAAGGGTCCGGAGTAATCATTATGGAAGAATTAGAACATGCCAAAGCACGTGGTGCTAAAATTTATTGCGAAATAATGGGCGGCGGCGCAACAGCAGATGCATATCATATCACAGCTCCGCATCCCGATGGATTAGGTGCAACAAATGTGATGCTTGCTGCATTAGATGATGCACAAATGAAACCCGAAGAAATTGACTACATCAATACACATGGAACTTCTACACCAATAGGCGATGGCGCCGAAGTGAAGGCCATTACCAAAGTATTTGGCGAACATGCTTATAAATTAAATATCAGTGCCACCAAGTCCATGACAGGTCATTGTTTGGGCGCAGCAGGTGTAATTGAAACCATTGCCTGTATTCAAGCAGTAGTGCATGATATTGTGCCGCCAACCATCAATCATTTTACCGATGATCCCGAATTAGACCCCAAACTGAATTTTACTTTTAATAAGGCACAGAAGCGTACAGTTAATGCAGCATTAAGTAATACATTTGGTTTTGGCGGACATAATGCCTGTGTGATTGTAAAAAAATTTGTAGCTTAACCTTGTGCAAATACTAAAGAAATTTTTCAAATCCTCTGTTAAAGATCAATTCGAAAAGGAAATAAAAAATGTTTTGGGATTAAAGCCCGGTAATATTTTATTATACCGTACCGCATTAAGCCATCGCTCGATCAGAGATACTCCTGATGAAAATAATGAAAGGCTCGAATACCTCGGAGATGCTGTTTTAAGCGCCATTGTAGCCGATTATCTTTTTAAACGTTACCCTTATAAGGGCGAAGGCTTCCTTACCGAAATGCGCAGCAAAATGGTGAATCGACAGCAATTGAATGATATTGCAGTAAAGATGGGATTGAAAAAAATCACGCTTTATAATAAATTCGACAGTTCCTTAAAAAGCAGTCAGATATTCGGCAATACTTTAGAAGCAGTTGTAGGTGCGATTTATTTAGACATTGGTTATGACAAAACCAAAAAATGGGTATTACATCAAATTGTGATGCCGCACATGTTTGTAGATGATCTTGAATTGGTTGATATCAATCTTAAAAATAAACTGATCGGTTGGGCAAGTAAAAATGGAAAAGTTTTATCCTTCGATCTGGCAGAAGAAAAAATAGAAAGCGGCCGCCGTGTATTTACCATCAGTGCCGTTTTGGATGGGGAAATATTGGCACAGGGGAAAGCATTCAATAAAAAAGATGCCAGTCAGATCGCTGCACAATTAGCCATCGAAAAATTGGGTTTGTAATGGATGATGATCAGTTAAATTTTCAAATAAAGAAAAAACTCATCTTGTTCGTAAGTCTTTTATCGATCGGCTTTGCAGCCATTATTTATTTTAGTCGTTGTTGATTTATTTTATTTCCTGACACAATTCAATCAATACACCATTGGTTACTTTGGGATGAAGAAAACAAACCAATTTATTATCAGCTCCCTGCTTTGGTTTTTCATTCAATAATACAAAGCCTTCACTTTTCATTCGCAACATCTCTGCTTCAATATCTTCCACATCAAATGCAATATGATGTATGCCCTCTCCTTTTTTTTCAATGAATTTTGAGATCACTCCATCAGCCTCTATGCTTTCTAATAATTCTATCTTAGTTTCTCCTTTTTGGAAGAAAGCGGTGTTCACATTTTCGCTTTCCACGATCTCTTTTTTATAACAGGCTGTATTTAATATTTTTTCAAACAAAGGAACAGAAATTGTAAAATCTTTAACCGCAATACCAATATGTTCTATTTTTCTCATGATTTTAATTTTATCCTGTCTTACGAAATATGGAATTTCGGCGACAATAGGCTTTCTACAACAAAATTATAGAACCTATTGCTTTAGTTTTGCGTTGTTAGTAAGAAATAAATTTAATTCGATTATGTTGAAGCTACCCGTTTATTTAGATAATAATGCAACCACCCCGATGGATCCGCGAGTTTTGGAAACTATGATCCCTTATTTTACCGAGCATTTTGGTAATGCAGCGAGCCGTAATCATCCTTTTGGCTGGGAAGCAGAAGAAGCTGTTGACTATGCCCGTGAACAGGTTGCAAAATTAGTGGGTGCAGATCCGAAGGAGATTATTTTTACTTCCGGTGCAACTGAAGGTGATAATCTTGGTATTAAAGGTGTGTATGAAATGTATGCGCAAAAAGGCAATCATATCATCACCGCTAATACAGAACATAAAGCAGTTTTAGATACCTGTAAGCATATTGAAAAATTAGGCGGTGAAGTGACATATCTTTCTGTTCAGCCGGATGGATTGATTGATCTGAAAGAATTGGAAGCTGCTATCAAACCAACTACCATTTTAATTGCCATCATGTATGCCAATAATGAGATTGGTGTGATCCAACCTGTAAAAGAAATTGCTGCCATCGCAAAAAAACATGGCGTATTATTTTTTACAGATGCCACACAGGCAGTAGGAAAAATTCCGGTTGACGTGATTAAAGACGGGATCGACCTGATGACTTTCACCGGTCATAAAATGTACGGACCAAAAGGCATTGGTGCATTATATGTTCGTCGCAAAAATCCAAGAGTAAAAGTTACTGCACAAATGGATGGTGGCGGTCACGAAAGAGGCATGCGCAGCGGTACATTGAATGTTCCCGGTATTGTTGGTTTTGGCAAAGCTTGCGAATTATGCAGATTGGAAATGGAGCAGGATACAGCACGCATTAGTAAATTGAGAGATAAATTAGAAACGGCATTATTGAAATTGGATGAAGCGTATGTTAATGGTAACCGCAATCATCGTTTGCCGCATGTAAGTAATATCTCTTTCAAATATGTGGAAGGTGAAGGTTTATTAATGGGCTTTAACAAGAATATTGCGTTGAGTTCCGGCTCTGCCTGTACTTCCGCATCATTGGAACCAAGCTATGTTTTAAAAGCATTAGGATTGGGTGATGATCTGGCACATAGTTCATTGCGTTTTGGCTTAAGCAGATTTACAACAGAAGAACAAATTGATTATACGATCGAACAAATCACCAATACCGTTCTCAAATTAAGAGAGATGAGTCCGTTATGGGAAATGTTCAAAGAAGGAATTGATATGAACAGTATTGAATGGGCACACCATTAAAATAATGTGCAGATTAGCAGATTAGCAGATGTGCAAATGTGCTAATTTGAAAAATGGGTTTTTAATTTGCACATTTGTATATTTTCAAATTTAAAAATTTATAACATGGCATATTCAGAAAAAGTGATCGATCATTACAGTAATCCAAAGAACGTAGGGACTTTGGATAAGAGCAGCAAGAATGTTGGTACAGGATTGGTAGGTGCTCCTGAATGCGGAGACGTAATGCGTTTGCAGATCGAAGTGGATGATGCTACCGGCATTATCAAAGATGCTAAATTTAAAACATTCGGATGCGGCTCTGCCATTGCATCATCATCGCTGGCAACAGAATGGCTGAAAGGAAAGTCTATTGATGTTGCTGCGACCATTGATAATATGGATATCGTGGAAGAATTAAATCTTCCTCCGGTAAAAATACATTGCTCTGTTTTGGCAGAAGATGCGATCAAAGCAGCGATCAATGATTATCGTAAGAAGAATGGTTTGGAAGAATTAGTATTTGAAGAAAAAGGTGTTCATTAATTATGAGTACTGTAGCAACAGAAAATGCGATCTATGTAAGCGATAAGGCAAAAGCTAAGGTAAAACAGCTGATGCAGGATGCAGGTATCGCCGATGACCCGACTTATTTTTTACGCGTTGGTGTTGTGGGTGGCGGTTGCAGCGGATTGAGTTATAAATTGGATTTTGATAATGAGCAAAAGCCCATGGATCAAGCATTTGAAGACAATGGCGTAAAAGTAGTGACCGATCTGAAAAGCTTTTTATATTTAGTGAATACAGAATTAAATTTTTCCGACGGATTGAATGGCAAAGGGTTTTATTTTAATAATCCCAATGCAAGCAGAAGTTGCGGTTGCGGAGAAAGTTTTGCTGTTTAGTTTGTGAGCTTGGTGAATAATAAGTTACACCCTGTTGCTGAAAAGTAACAGGGTTTTTTATTGAAAGTAGCATTGTCGAGCAAAGAATAAAACGTATAAGAGTGCGACGCAACGAAGTTTAATTCCTATTCTTCCGTTCGTTAAACAAAATATAAGCCTGTTGCTCATAAACAAACTATGCCTTAGTTTTGAAGCATGTGGATGATCTGCAAAAAAGAATGGCAACAATTTTTCAACAGCCTTACCGGTTATATTGCATTGATCATTTTCTTATTACTGAATGGATTGTTTTTGTTTGTTTTTCCCGATACCAGTCTGCTCAATTTCGGTTATGCTTCGCTGAATAATTTTTTTGAGATAGCTCCAATGCTTTTGTTATTTTTAGTTCCAACAGTGACCATGCGCAGTTTTGCAGACGAATACAAACAAGGCACATTCGAATTATTAAAAACATTACCGCTTACACCTTCTCAAATTGTTTGGGGCAAATTTTTCGGCGCCGCAATGATTGTTATAACTGCTTTGCTGCCCACCATTGTATATGCCATTTCAATGCAACAATTAAGCAGCACCGGAGGTATTGATGTTGGCGGAACAATTGGAAGTTATATTGGGTTGATATTGATCAGCACTGTGTTTGTGTCTGTGGGACTATGTTTCAGCAGTTTTACAAATAATACTGTTGTGGCTTTTATTACCGGTGCATTTGTATGTTTTATATTATACAGCGGATTTGATGCCATCAGTAAACTGCCTGTTTTTAAGTCCGGCTGGGATTATTATATTGAAATGCTGGGATTGAATTTTCATTATAAAAGTATTAGCCGTGGTGTGATCGATACAAGAGATGTTATTTATTTTACCGGCCTGATATTTTTATTTCTGCTCATCACACAAAGAAATATTTTAAAGAAATAAATGAAGTTGCTGCAAAAAATATTGAATCATAAGTTTTGGTGGGCAGGCATTCTTGCCTTGTTTGCGTTGGTATTATTTGCTTCTTCTTTGCTGCACACAAGAATTGATCTTACCAAAGAAAAAAGATATTCACTCAGCAGTTCAACAAAAAAATTATTGGGCAAGCTGAATGAAGAAGTGGAGATTGATGTTTATCTAACGGGCAACTTAAGTTCAGGTTTCAGAAAATTAAAAATTGCTTCTGATGAGTTGCTTGAAAATTATCGTGACTATTCGAACGGCAATCTTCATTATAAATTTATTAAACCCGATGCAGGATTGGATGACAGCGCCAAAGCCTTGCTGTACGATAGTTTGGTGCGAATCGGCATCAAACCTTTCAATAATAAAGAATATACAAATGATGAAAAATCGGAGCGCTGGATCTTTCCTTCCGCTGTTGTAAAATATAAAGACAAAATGCTGGCGGTTGATCTGATGAGTGGCAAAAGCGGCATGGATGAAGAAAGCACTTTGAATTATTCTGAAGCATTATTAGAATTTAAGTTTGATGATGCCATCAATAAATTAACCAAAACAGAATTCCCGGTTGTAGCTTATGCTGCAGGAAATGGTGAACCATTAAATCCAACTGTTCGTGATTTGTTTGAAATGATGCGCACCAATTATCGATTTGGCGTGATGGACCTGAATACAGGAATTTTAAATGCCGATACTATCAAAGCATTGATGATCGTAAAACCTGCGACTGCTTTTACAGAACAGGAAAAGATAAAGATCGATCAATACATCATGCAGGGCGGAAAAGTAATTTGGTGTATCGATAAATTATATGCTGAGTTTGACAGTCTGTTACGTGCCAAAAGTGATTTTGTTGCATTCGATAAAAACTTGAATCTCGAAGACCAACTATTCAAATACGGTGTGAGAATTAATAGTGATCTGTTACAGGATATCAATTCAGCCAAACAACCTTTGATCGTTGGAAATGCCGGCGGCAAACCACAGATAGAAAGATTGCCATTCCCCTATTATCCTTTGCTGTCAACGATCTCAGACAATCCTATTGCAAAGAATTTAGACCATGTTCTGAGTATTTTTCCTTCTTCAATAGACACTGTAAAAGCAAGTGGTATCACAAAAACTATTTTATTGGCAAGTGATACCAACAGCAGAACTATCAGCACTCCTGCCATTGTTAGTTTGCAATCAGTAAAGTCAGAAGAAGATATCCGAACATTTACAAAAGGCCATGTTCCTGTTGCCGTTTTACTGGAAGGAAATTTTTCTTCCTTGTATGCCAATCGTTTCAGTAAGGAAATGCAGGATTCCATTCAGCAATTAACGGGTGTTGCATTTTTATCTTCCGGTATAAAACCATCCAAACAAATTGTGTTAAGTGATGCAGATATTGTTACCAATGTTGTTACTCAAACACAAGGCGCATTACCCATGGGCACACAACAATTCGAAAATTATCAATTCGCCAATCGTGAATTTTTATTGAATTGCATGGATTATCTCGTTGGCGATGCTGGTATTCTTGAAACAAGAAGTAAAGATCTCACCTTGCGATTATTAGATAAAAATAAAATTCAGGAAGAAAAGACCATTTGGCAATTCCTCAACATCGTTATCCCTATCTTGATAATATTGCTTCATGGGGGGGTTATCCAATGGCAGCGCAAAAAGAAATATGCTGCTTAAGCTCGCTTATATTTGTACGACAAATAACTTGAATGAGTCCGCATCAAATTGTTTATCTGGTTTTCGGTTTGGCATTAATACTTGCATTGGTGTTTGATCTAGGTTTACTCAGCAAGAAGAGTTCAATAGTTACCATCAAGCAGGCTTTGATACAAACACTATTTTGGGTACTACTTGCTTTTGGCTTTTTTGCATTTCTATTATTTGAAGAAAGCCACAAGTTCGCATTGGAATACTTAAGTGCATATCTCATGGAATGGAGTTTAAGTATTGATAATATTTTTGTATTCATTCTAATCTTCAACGCATTTTCCATAAAGGAGAAATATTACGGAAGAGTCTTACTGATAGGCATTTTAATGGCCATCGTTTTCAGAATTATTTTTATCACGGTGGGTGTTGCTTTAGTAGAAGAGTTTCATTGGATATTATATCTTTTCGGTGCATTTTTGCTCTACACCGGAATAAAAATGTTCAAACAAGACGAAGAAAAAGAGTTTGATCCGCATCAAAACAAAGTCTATCGATTTCTGAATAAAATACTTCCGCTCAATCCAACCGATGGCAACGGACGATTCATTGTTTATGTAAACAAGAAACCACAATACAGCATCTTATTTGTTGTAGTTGTGATATTAGCATCCATCGATCTTGTTTTTGCACTCGACTCAATCCCTGCTGTGATGGGCATTTCACAGGACAGACTCGTTATATACACTTCCAATATTTTCGCTGTACTAGGATTAAGAAGTTTGTTCTTTTTACTGAGAGGTGCTGTAAATAAATTCAAATATTTACAACACGGCATTGCCATTGTGTTAGTCGTTATCGGGCTGAAAATGCTTGCTGAAAAATTCATCGATCAATTCATTACCAAAAATGAACAGGTCGTTTATTCTTTATTGGCTATTCTTATTTGCATCGGAGGCGCTGTTGCATATTCAATTATTGATACTCGAAAAAATAAAAAATAGTTTATTGCTTGATCTATTCTGTTAAACATATTGCTTCGGTGATCAATGCCAATGCTGAAATTAATCATGCGACTGAGATCGAGTACCTGCTTATCGATAGCAGAAAAATCATTTTCCCATCCACATCATTGTTTTTTGCTTTACACGGACCAAGAAGAGACGGGCATCAATTCATAACAGAAGTTTACGAAAGAGGTATCAGAAATTTTGTTGTAAAAAAAGGTTTTAATTCTTCCTCCTTCAGTGATGCAAATTTTTTATTGGTAGATGATGTATTACAAGCCCTGCAAGCATTAGCAGCTTTTCATCGCACACAATTTTCAATCCCTGTTATCGGCATTACCGGAAGCAACGGCAAAACAGTGGTGAAAGAATGGTTGTATCAATTGCTGCAACAGGATCAAAATATTGTTCGCAGTCCGAGAAGTTATAACTCGCAGGTTGGTGTGCCGTTAAGTGTTTGTCAGATCAATCAAAAAAACACATTAGGGATTTTTGAAGCCGGCATTTCGACTGTTGATGAGATGCAAAACTTAGAAAAAATCATTCGGCCAACCATTGGCATATTAACCAATATCGGCAAAGCGCACAATGAAGGTTTTGCAAATGAAGCAGAAAAAATAAAAGAGAAATTAAAATTGTTTTCGAATTGTGAACAATTGATCTACCCGAAAGATACCTTGCCAAAAGAGGTTGATCTTCCAAAAATAAAATTGTTTTCATGGAGCAGAAAATACAAAAGGGCAACAGTTTTTATTGAGCAAGAAACTAAAACATCAGGGGCAACATCTATCATTTTAGTCTATCAAAATCAATCTTATCAAATAACGGTCCCATTTGTCGATAATGCTTCGATTGATAATGCAATCACCTGTTATTGTGTTTTGTTAAGTTTAGGATATGCCAATGATATCATCGCGAAACGCTTGCTGCATCTGCTTCCTGTTGAGATGCGTTTGCAGCTAAAAAAAGGAGTGAATAATTGTTCAATACTGAACGACAGTTACAGTAATGATATTTCTTCGCTGAATATTGCATTAGATTATTTAACACAACAATCAGGAAAAAATACAACAACGGTCATTCTTTCAGATATTTTTCAATCGGGTTTGCATGATGCTGAATTATACAAACAGGTTGCTGTTCAGTTGCAGCAAAGAGGCATTCATAAATTAATCGGTATCGGGGAAAACATAAGCAAACAACATCTTTCATTCATTAAAATACCCGAAACAGGTTTCTACTCTTCCACTGAACAATTCCTGGAACATTCAAATCTGCATCAGTTTAAGGATGAATTTATTTTATTAAAAGGTGCCAGGTTATTTGCATTTGAACGTATCAGCAAATGGTTAGAGCAGAAAGTGCATCAAACCGTTCTGGAAATTAATTTATCGGCTATCGCACATAATTTAAAGGAATATCAAAAACATTTATTGCCAAGCACTAAAGTAATGGCAATGGTGAAAGCATACAGTTATGGTAGCGGAGCTGTAGAAGTAGCAAGGGTTTTACAGTTTTGCAAAGTTGATTATCTCGCAGTGGCTTATACAGATGAAGGCATTGAATTGCGCAAAGCAGGTATCAGTTTGCCTATTATGGTGATGAATGCAGATGAACATAGTTTTGACAGTCTGGTTGAATATAATTTGGAGCCCGAAATTTATTCGCTGCATATTTTTCATTCCTTTCATCAATATCTGCAACGGCAAGCGGTCAAAGAATTTCCGATACATATTAAGCTGAACACAGGCATGAACCGTTTAGGATTTGATACTCCAGAAATAAAAGAATTAAGTGTTCAGTTGAAAAATCAAAACACGATGATGGTAAAATCTGTGTTCAGTCATTTAGCAGCAAGTGAAAATGCTGAGCATGATGGTTTTACAAAACATCAATCAGATTCATTTGAAGAAACCTGCTCGATCATTGAAAAAAATATCGGTTATTCATTTATAAAACATATCGCCAACTCTGCCGGAATATTTCGTCATCCCAATTTGCAATTCGATATAGTTCGCTTGGGCATTGGATTGTACGGCGTTGATAGTGCAGATGAACATATTTTAAATTTAGAACCTGTTGCAACTTTACGATCAACCATTGCACAAATCAGAAAAGTAAAAGCAGGTGAAACTATTGGCTATAATCGCAACGGAAAAGTGAATCGTGATAGTTTAATTGCAATAGTCCGTATTGGTTATGCGGATGGTTTCAGCAGAAGATTAGGAAATGGTGTTGGCAGTATTTATGTGAACGGACAATTGACAAAAGTTGTAGGTAATGTTTGTATGGATATGATGATGATCGATGTAACTGAAATAGAAAATGTGAAAGAAGGTGATGTAGTAGAAATATTCGGCAAACATCTGCCGATCCAAAAAATTGCTGAATGGAGCGACACGATCGCGTATGAAGTGATGACAAGTGTAAGCCAAAGAGTGAAGAGAATTTATGTGGAAGAATAATTTGAATACTTTATAACCCGCTTTCTGTCTATGTTTCGAGAACCTCAACATGATAGGAAGCCTTCAGCCTGAGGTTCTCGAAGGCATTTATTACACCGAATAAAAAATAAAATGGAAGATACTTCTCAAAAAAATAATCCATTGCATGGATTAACACTCGAAAAAATTATAACCGACTTGGTTAATTCTATAGGCTGGGAAGAATTAGGGCAACAAGTAAACATTAATTGCTTTACCAGTAATCCATCCATTCAATCAAGTTTGAAATTTTTGCGTAAAACACCGTGGGCAAGAACAAAAGTGGAAAGTTTCTATTTATATGCAAAGCGGAAGAAAATGCTGAAAGAGTAATTTTAAAAAAGTTCATATAACTATCCAACCGTACAAGAGTGCAAATCATTCACTGGATGATTCGGTGGCAAGAAAAGCCAAATAGAATTGATCGTGTTTGGCTAATAAAATCAACACTTTTCCTATTGCTGTAAATCCCCTACTTTTGCAGCCCTTATTTGCGGATGTGGCGAAATTGGCAGACGCACTAGACTTAGGATCTAGCGCCGCAAGGCATGTGGGTTCGACCCCCTCCATCCGCACATTTTTTACTTTTTAAGAAAGAACATGGCAACAGTTACAAGAACGAACATTGGTTTATTGAACGACAAATTATCAGTAACCATTTCAAAAGAAGATTATTACAACAGCTTTGAACAAAGCCTGAAGAAATATGCTAAAACCGCTAATATCCCCGGTTTCCGCAAGGGATTAGTACCCGTTGGATTAGTGAGAAAAATGCACGGACAGAGTGTTTTTACGGATGAAGTACTGAAAAATGTTGAGAAATCTTTGAACGATTATCTGAACAACGAAAAATTAGAAATCTTTGCCCAACCATTGCCATTAGACAGCAGTGCCAGAGATATTAATTTTAATGAACCGAAAGATTATGTTTTTGATTTTGAAGTGGGATTAAAACCTGAAGTCGTTATTGATCCTGCCCATATAAAAGTTACACGTTATAAAATAAGTGTTACAGATAAAATGCTGGATGAAGAAATTGAACGTTTACAGGTTCGCAATGGCAAGATGACTGAACCTGAAGTAGTAAGCGGTGATGATAATGTGTTGAATGTAACATTTACCGAAACAGATAAAGATGGTAATGTGATTGAAGGCGGCATTACAAAAGACAATTCTTTATTGGTTAAATATTTTGCTGAGGGCTTCAGAAAGAATTTTATTGGTAAGAAAAAAGATGATACAGTTGTGTTGCAATTGAAATCAGCTTTTGAAGAAAAGGAACTGGATTTTATTTTAACTGATCTTGGATTGACCAAAGAAGATGCAACTGCAGCTGAAAAATATTTCAAGCTCACCATCACCAAAGTTGGTTTTGTAGAAAAATCAGAACTGAATGAAGAATTCTTTGTTACTGTTTATCCGAATAAAGAAATTAAAACAGTTGAAGATTTCCGTGCAGCAGTAAAAGAAGAAATTGAAGGTTATTATGCAGCGCAAAGCCGCAACCAGGTTCACGATCAGATCTATCATCATTTATTGGATCATACCAAGATTGAATTACCTGCAACATTCTTAAAACGTTGGTTACAGACAGGCGGCGAAAAACCAAAGACTGCTGAAGAAGCTGAAACAGAATATCCAAATTTTGCTGATCAATTAAAATGGACTTTGGTAAGCAGCAAATTAATTGCTGATCATAAAATCGAAGTGTTGCCGGATGATATCCGTGATTTTGCAAAAGCACAATTATTTCAATATATGGGCGGGCAATTAGGTGCTTTGGGCGATAACCAACAATGGGTTGATGATTATGCAAACCGCATGATGCAGGACAGAAAATTTGTAGAAGACAGTTATCACCGCATTAGCACAGAAAAAATGTTTGCAGCAGTTGAAAATTTAGTAACAGCAACTGAAGAAGCCATTAGTGCAGAAGATTTTGCAAGCAAACTCCATCACCACCATCATTAAAACACCCCCAACCTCTGAAGGGGAGTTATTAAAACATAATAAAAAGATTGATTCAGTTTTGAATCAATCTTTTTATTTTATAATCAGTGTAAATCCGTTTTATCTGCGCCATACATATTCCACTACCCAAAATACTCCACAAAAGATTTATGAGTCTCGTATAATTTCAATGAATGTAATTGAACACCAACTGGTAAATGAGGAATAATTAATTTCCAAATTTCTGAAATCAAAACTTCAGCACTTGCCATTTTTCCTTGCATGAAATCAACATCCAAATTCAAATTTTTGTGATCCACTTTTGTTAAAACATGTTGTTTTACCAACTTGCTTAAATCTTTTAAGTTCATCACAAAACCTGTTTCGGGATCAATTTCTCCTTTAACGGTTACATATAGATCAAAATTATGACCATGCCAGTTCTCATTGGCGCAACCTTCAAATACTTCTTCGTTTTTTTCTTTGCTCCAGTTGGGATTGTACAACTTATGAGCCGCATTAAAATGCTCTACCCTTGTTAAATACACCATCGCTACTATTCAATTTTGCGCAAAGGTAATGGTTGAGGAGAAAAGTTACAATGACTTATCTTTAACCTCATGAAAATCGTTATTACAGCCGCTACAAAAGCCGAATGGCTATCAGCATCGCTAAACATTAAACCGGTTTACACAAAAGAGGGCAGCCCCATCAATATAATATTTCATGAAAGCGGTGTCGGCATGTTGTCAACAGCAGTTTCTTTAACAAGGTTGATCATCGTATATAAACCAGACCTTATTATACAAGTTGGCATAGCCGGGACTTTTGATCAGAAATTAAAATTGGGAAAAGTAATTTGTGTTGATGAAGAAGTTTTAGGCGATATGGGTGTTGAAGAAAATAAAAATTGGAAAGACATTTTTGATCTTGATCTGGAACAAAAAAATAGTGCCCCTTTTAAAAAAGGAAAATTGCCAAATGCTTTTCTCAAAAAATATAATGTGCTTAAATTGCCTGAAGTGAAAGCAGTTACAGTCAATGAAATTTCAACAAACGATAATCGTATTCAGCAAATCATTAAAAAATATCATCCCGTAATTGAAAGCATGGAAGGAGCAGCTTTGCATTATGTATGCAGGGAAATGGAAATTCCTTTTATTCAAATCAGAAGCATTTCGAATTATATTGGTGACAGAAATAAAAATAACTGGAAATTAAAAGAAGCGATAGCCCATCTCAACAAAACAATTTTAAAGTATGTCGACAAATTAAATAAAACGATGTAACCAGCTAAAATATAAGAATTAAGCTTCGTTGCGTCGCACACTTGTACGTTCGGTTCATTATTGATCAATAAAATAATTAAACAAATAAAAATTGAAATTAAGCTTAGGATTTTCTCCTTGTCCCAACGATACCTTCATCTTCGATGCACTCGTCAATCATAAAATTGATACAGAAGGTTTTGATTTTGATGTGCACTTGGAAGATGTACAAACCCTTAATGAGTGGGCATTGCAGGGCAAACTCGATTTTTCAAAAATAAGTTACGGAGTTCTCCCTTTGGCATCTAATGAATATATCGTGTTGAACAGTGGTGGTGCATTGGGCAAAGGTGTTGGGCCGTTATTAATTACGAAGTATGAAGCTGTAAGTACGAATATCGATGATCAAACAATTGCAATACCCGGAGAAAACACAACAGCGCATTTATTATTTTCATTGGCTTATCCGGCTGCAAAAAATAAAATTTTTAAAATATTCAACGAAATTGAAGATGCAGTTTTACATGAAGAAGTGGATGCAGGAGTTATTATACATGAAAACAGGTTCACGTATCATTTAAAAGGATTGCATAAGATCGTTGATCTCGGAGAATATTGGGAAGAACAATTAAAAGTACCAATTCCCTTAGGCGGCATCATTGCAAAAAGAAGTTTAGATAAAAAATTAATTCAGCAGGTTGATGGATTAATTCGAAAAAGTGTGAAGTATGCACTTGAGCATCATCACAAAGAACTAGCTGAATATGTAAAACAACATGCACAGGAAATGAGTGAAGATGTAATGCGCCAACATATTAATCTGTATGTAAATAACTTTTCGATTGCTTTAGAAGAAGATGGCAAAAAAGCAGTGTTGAAATTAATCGAAGTCTATCAACAACAACATCCTGAAATAAATTTATCGGCTAATAATATTTTTATTGATTGATCTTCTTCAGCACTTTACTATAGGTTTCCAAACAACGTTTTCTGGCTTCTTCATGCGCTACCATTGGTTTTGGATAATCAAAAGAATCCAATTCAGGAATCCATTTTCGAATATATTGTAAATCCTTGTCAAATTTTTCTGTTTGTAAGGTTGGATTGAACACACGAAAATATGGTGCGGCATCACAACCGCTTCCTGCAGCCCATTGCCAACCGCCATTATTCGCAGCAAAATCATAATCCAATAATTTTTTGGCAAAATAATTTTCACCCCATCGCCAATCGATCAATAAATGTTTGGTGAGAAAAGAAGCCACGATCATTCGCACACGATTATGCATATAACCTGTTGCATTCAATTCTCTCATTCCTGCATCAACAATCGGATACCCTGTTTTACCATCGCACCATTGCTGAAATTGTTTTTCATCCTTTCGCCATTCGATCAGGTCATATTCTTTTTTAAAAGCATTACCCATTCTTACTTGCGGAAAATTCCAAAGTATCATGTGATAAAAATCTCTCCATATCAATTCATTCAAAAAAGTTTCATTCAGTTCTTTTGCTTGTCTTGCAACAGCTCTGATACTGATGGTTCCGAAACGCAGGTGTACACCCAGTTTTGATGTTCCGGTGATGGCAGGAAAGTTTCTTTGTTCTGAATATTTTTGAACAAGATTTTCATTAAAAGTCTTGGAAGGAAATTGTTTTTCTGTTTCTATAAATCCTATCGATTGCAGAGATGGGATTTTCTTTGCGGTTTGCTTATAAAAATTAGAAAAATATTTTTCGGTTGGAAAAGCTTTCAAATGAAAATCTGTTAAAGTAGCTTTCCATCTTTTACTGTAAGGTGTGAAAATAGTGTAAGGCAAGCCATCATCTTTTGTAATTTCTTTTTTTTCAAAGATAACCTGATCTTTATAAGAATGAAATATTGCATTATTCTCTTTCAATAATTTTTCAACTGCTGCATCACGTTCAATTGCATATTGTTCATAATCCTCATTGGCAAATACTTTTTCAATTTGATATTTTTCTGATAATTTCCGGAATGATTCGGCAGGTGTAGTATAATAAATTTCTAAGGTGCTGCCTAATTGTACAAGCTGCGACTGCATTTCATTCAAAGCATCATGAATGAACTGAACTCTCCTGTCTGCTTTTTCTTCCAGATCATCCAGGATATTTTTATCAAAAATAAAAACAGGTATTACGGGGTTACTGTCTTTCAAAGCATGATATAAAGCAGCATTATCATTCAACCGAAGGTCCCTTCTAAACCACATAATATTGACCAGAGGCTTCATAATGATTGTTTAAAGACTAAAACAATGAACCGGTGAAAAGGTTTACACTAATAAAGGTGTGATAAACTTTTTGTGAAGTACAGCAGCTAATTGATTTTTATAATTGCTTTTGCCTATTTCTTTTACCCAACGGATACCACGAATGGCGCTTGTTAAAAAAACCTCAGATGCCTGCATCAATTCATCCACAGTAATTGAAGTTTCTTCAACAGGCATTCCTTCTTCTTTCATGCATTTCAATAAATATTTTCTTGTTACACCTCCTACACAGCCCTCTGTCAATGCCGGCGTTTTAATAAGACCGTCTTTTACTATGAATATATTGGCAAGTGTTGTATCCGCAATCTTGTCATACGGATTTAATAAAACAACATCATTCAGTTTATGTTCTTTAGCCCACAAAGCACCCATAGCATAACAGAGGCAATTATTGCTTTTGATATGTGAAAAATCATCACAAACTTTTCTTGCCTTTGTATAAACATCCATTACCAACCCGTTTTCATTCATCTTATGATTGCTTGCATTCAGATCGAATGTTTGAATAAGATAATTGGGATTATTGTTTTCTGCATCATATAAACCGCCATCGCCTCTTGAGATCGTAACTCTGATCTTTGCTGATTTTTTATGTTTATTTTTTTTCACTAATTCCGTCATCTCATCCTTGAATGCGTCACTTATAAAATAACTGGATTTATTGAATTGTAAAGTTTGTAACGAAGTAAATAAACGTTCGAGATGAAAAGCTTCAAGCATAATTTTCCCATTCACCATTTTCATGTTTTCAAAGCAGCCGTCGCCGTATCTAAAAGATCGGTTATCAGGAGAAATCAATAATTTATCCTTCTTAAAAATCTTTCCATTAAAATTTAAAAAGCCGTCGGTATTCATACCTTAAAAATAGATTGTGTTAAATTAGCAGAAATAACAAGATTTGCAAGTATGAAGGTTGCAGAAATAATTGAAACACTTGAAAAAATTTCACCAACGGTCTATCAGGAAAATTATGATAACTGCGGGTTGATAATCGGTAAAGCCAATTGGGATTGCACAGGTATCCTTTGCACACTGGATGCGACTGAGGAAGTGATCCTTGAAGCGAAAGCAAAAGGCTGCAATTTAGTAGTAGCACATCATCCCATCATTTTTGGTGGTTTAAAAAAGATCAATGGAAAAAGTTATGTGGAGAATGCTGTTATCACATCAATAAAAAATGATATCGCTGTTTATGCGATCCATACCAATTTAGATAATGTGATGAACGGAGTGAATGGCAAGATCGCTGATATCCTGGGATTGACGAACAGAAAAATCTTATTGCACAAATCAAACCAATTGATCAAGCTTTTTACTTTCGTTCCGTTAGAATTTGGAGAAAAAATAAGATCAGCCATTTTTGAAGCCGGCGGCGGAAGTATCGGTAATTATAGTGAATGTAGTTTTAGCGCCGAAGGAACGGGCAGCTATAAAGCAAATAAAGACACAAAGCCCCATGCGGGTGAGATTGGCAAACGGCATCATGAAAAAGAGTTAAAAATTGAAATTGTTTTCCCCGTCTATTTGCAAAATAGGATCATTTCTGCCTTGGTTGCAGCGCATCCTTATGAAGAAGTGGCTTATGATATCGTTGCGTTAGAAAATAAGTTCGAAACAGTCGGCAGCGGTTTGATTGCAGAATTACCCGAAGCTTTGACCGAAAAAGTGTTTTTGACCCAAATCAAAGATACATTTGGATTACGGGCCATAAAACATACTCATTTATTGGGTAAAATGGTTAAAAAAGTAGCTGTTTGCGGTGGTGCCGGAAGCTTTTTGATCAACCATGCCCTTGCCTCAGGAGCCGATTTTTACATCACATCTGACGTGAAATACCATGAATTCTTCGATGCAGAAGGCAAAATGGTGATTGCCGACATCGGCCATTGGGAAAGCGAGCAGTTTACACCTGATTTATTGGTTGCTGTTTTGAAGGCAAATTTCCCTACCTTTGCCGTCCTCAAAAGTGAGGTAATAACCAATCCTGTTCAGTACTTTTTGTAGCCGAATAAAGAACAAAACGTACAAGTGAGTGACACAACAGTTGCAGCACAATGAACAGAAGCCTGTAAAACAATAAAATTAGTACATCGTAAATCATAAATATAATTATGGCTACAGTTAATAAAGACTACTCAGTTGAAGAAAAATTAGTTGGCTTGATCAAGCTGCAAAAGATTGACAGCAAGCTGGATGAAATTGAAATTCTGAAAGGCGAATTGCCCATGGAAGTAAGCGATCTGGAAGATGAGATCACCGGTTTAAACAGCCGCCGTACAAGAATTGAAGAAGAGATCAACGGGATGACTGAATTCATTGAGGGAAAGAAAAATGCAATGAAAGAAAGTGAGGCATTGATCAAAAAATATGAAAAGCAAAGTGATAATGTAAAGAACAGCCGTGAGTTTGAAGCGATTTCAAAAGAAATGGAAATGCAACAGCTCGAAATTAAATTGGCTGAAAAACATATACGCGATGCGAATGAAGAGTTGGGTGAAAAAGTAAAAGCATTAGAAATCGCAAAAAAACAAATTGCGGTGAAAGAAGGTGTGTTGAATCATAAGAAAGGTGAACTCGAAAAGATCATTGTAGATACAGAGAAAGAAGAAAAACATTTCAAAAAAATAAGTGATGCTGCACGTGAAGGCATTGATGAACGTTTGATGTACAGCTATGATCGTATCCGCAAGAGTTATCGCAACGGATTGGCAGTTGTGCCTGTTGAGCGTGATGCCTGCGGCGGTTGTTTTAATTCAATCCCTCCTCAACGTCAGAGTGAGATCCGTTTGCACAAAAAAGTGATCGTTTGTGAAAACTGCGGTCGTATTTTAGTAGATGCAGACTTGAATGACAGTGTTGCGGTAAAGTAATACTTAACAATATTTTGTTTCAGAAGGGCTTTCGAATGAAAGCCCTTCTTTATTTTCGGGGTAATGAAGAAAAGAATTATCATTTGTTTGCTCCTATTTTTTGCATTGACTGAAGTAAATGCAGAAAAAGTATATGAATTCAATTCATTGTGCCAACAGGCCTATAAAGAGATCACACAATTAAAATTGAATAATGGATTAGTATTATTGGAGAAAGCCAAAAAACAAAATCCGGATAATTTAATTCCTCTCGTTTTAGAAAGTTATATTGATTTTTTTATTTTATTTTTTAATGAAGACCCTGCTGAATATAAAATAAGAAAACCCAAAATAGAAGAGCGGATCAGTCTATTGAAAGAAGGACCCGAATCATCACCCTTTTATCATTTCAGTTTGAGTGTAGTGTATATGCACAAAGCACTTATTGCCATTAAGTTTAGCGAATTGTGGTCATCGGCATGGGATGTAAAAAAAGCATATCAGCACATAAAAGACAATAAAAAAGCATTCCCCACATTTGCACCGAATGATCTGCTATATGGAGGCCTTGAAGCTGCCATCGGTACTATTCCAAAAGGATACAGATGGTTTACAAATATTTTAGGAATGAAAGGTTCAGTAACTGAAGGAATAAAACTTGTAAAAAATTTTGAAAGCAGTAATGATCCTTGGGCAAGGCTGATGAACAATGAAAGTATGTTCATGTATTGCTATTTGATGTTCTATTTAGAAAATAAAAAAGATGAAGCATTACAATTTCTTCGGGATAAAAAACCTGATCTCGTTAATAATCATCTATTGGCTTATGCAGCTGCCAATCTGAATAAGAATAATAAACAGACGGAAGAAGCAAAAAACATTGTTCTCAACAGAAACAAATCTCCCGAATATTTGGTTACCGGTATCTGGGACTATGAAATGGGTTATGCGAAATTGCATCATCTGGAAACGCAGGAATCCATTCAATACTTAGAAAAATTTATTGCCAATTTTAAAGGGAAATTTTATTTGAAAGATGTATATCAAAAATTAAGCTGGGCTTACTATTTACAGGGTAATACTGCTGCTGCACAAACTGCAAGGAATGCCGTATTGAAAAAAGGTTCATTGGATTCTGATGCCGATAAATTAGCATGGAAGGAAGCCAAAAGCGGTGTCTGGCCAAATATTCTTTTATTGAAAGCAAGACTGTTGAATGACGGCGGTTACAATAAAGAAGCATTACAATTATTAAGCAGTAAACAGATGGATGGTTTTTCAAAAGAAGAAGATAAATTAGAATTTGCCTATCGGTTGGGGAGAGTGTATGACGATCTGCAACAAAATCAAGAAGCCATCAAACATTATCTCAAGGCCATACAATTAGGCGAAAAAAGCACTGAATATTATGCAGCCAGAGCTGCATTGCAGATCGGTAATATTTATGAACTTCAGGGCAACAAAACATTGGCCATCACATATTATAAAAAGTGTATGGAAATGGATGACCATGACTATAAGAATTCCTTAGATCAAAAAGCCAAGAGTGGTATTGCAAGATGCAAGGGAGAATAACTTAATTTGCAGACAGTAATCATTTATGCTTAAGAAATTAAACATACAGAACTATGCCATCATTGATGAGATTGAAATAAATTTTTCTTCTCAACTCAATATCATAACAGGAGAAACCGGCGCAGGTAAGAGTATTTTGATGGGTGCTTTGAGTTTGATCCTTGGTGAAAGAGCCGACACTTCCATCTTATTGAGATCAGATAAAAAATGTTTTATTGAAGGTGTTTTCACGATCGATTCAAAAAAAGAAGTGAAAAAATTTTTGGAAGAAAATGAATTGGATGCAGATGATGAACTGGTTTTAAGAAGAGAAATTGCAGCCAACGGTAAATCAAGGGCATTCATTAATGATACTCCTGCTACTTTACAACAATTAAAACAATTGGCTTCATTGTTGGTTGATCTGCATCAGCAATTTGACAGTTTGGAATTAGGCGACAGTGATTTTCAACGTGAAGTTTTAGATGCATTAGCCAATAATCAGGATAATCTTCAATCCTACCAAACCCTTTACAGAAAATACTTACAGAGCAAAAAAGAATTAGCTTTTTTACAGGAAAAGAAAGCCTCTTTCAATAAAGAATTGGACTACCATCAGTTTTTGTTTGATGAATTCAATGAAGTGAATTTGCAGGAAGATGAACTTGAACATTTAGACAATGAATTAAAATTGCTCAGCAATTCTGAAGGAATTAAAACTACGCTGGCAAAAGTTTATTTCGATTTGAATGAAAGCGAAAGACCTGTTGTACAATTATTGAAACAACTGACCAATCAATTGCATGCTTATGCTTCATTTCATCCCGATCTGCAAAAAACGATTGACAGATTACAATCTTCACAAATCGAATTGCAGGATATTGCCGATGAAATAGATCATATTAACAATTCAGTACATTTTGATGAGAAGCGAATTGAATTTATTAATGAGCGAATGTCTGTAGGTTATAAATTACTGAAAAAGCATGGCGTAAAAACAACAGCTGAATTATTAAATATTCAAAAAGATCTGGAGCAAAAACTACAAGCTGTCCTGCATATTGATGATGCCATTCTTTCGAAAGAAAAAGAAGTAGTTGAACTTTTACAGCAATCTGAAAAAATCGCTGAAAAAATATCTGTTGCAAGAAATAAACAGGCAAAACCATTAGAACAAAAAATAAATGAATTATTGATACAGGTGGGAATGCCGAATGCAAAGATTAAAACAGAAATTAATTCAGTTGTTTTACATGAATTTGGTAAAGATGCCATTGAATTTTTATTCGATGCCAATAAAAGCAATCGTTTTGAACCGATCAGAAAAGTTGCAAGTGGCGGAGAATTAAGCAGATTGATGTTATGCATCAAATCATTGGTTGCGCAATCGATCGATCTGCCCACAATGATATTTGATGAGATCGATACAGGTATCAGCGGCGAAGCTGCCAAACAGGTTGGTATCATTATGAAAAATCTCTCTTCCAAGAGACAGATCATTTGCATCACACATCAACCGCAAATCGCAGGAAAAGCCAATGCTCATTTCTTTGTATACAAAGAAATTAAAAATGATGCTGTAAAAACGAATATCCGTTTATTGGATAAGGATGAAAGAATATCCACTATCGCAAAAATGTTAAGCGGCGAAAAGCCTACTGCTGCTGCATTAGAGAACGCAAGAGAAATAATCATGAATTAATCTCTGTTCAATAAAATTACCGAACGTACAAGTGTGCGACGCAACAGAAGATGAATATAGTTTTGTTGCTTGTAAAAAAATTAAACAATCCTGTTCTTAATAGCTTTGGTAACCGCTTCGGTGCTGCTGTTAACATGCAGTTTTTTGTAGATATTTTTGATATGTGTTTTTACTGTTTCCAAAGTGATCATCATGGCATCGGCGATCATCTTATAGCTTTTTCCATCAACGAGATGTTGCAATAATTCTTTTTCTTTTGGTGTGAGATGAAAATCTTCTTCTTCAACAACAGGCATGGTTGTTTGAAAAAAATGCACCATTCGTTTTGCAACGGATGGCGACAAAGGCGAGCCGCCTTTATATACATCCATCAAAGCCTGTAATATTTGTGTGGAAGAAGAATTTTTTAATAAATAACCCGAGCCACCTGAACACAATGATTGAAATATTTTTTCGCTGTCTTCAAAAACAGTGAAGATCATGATAGGTATTTCAGGAAATTCTGTTTTTACTAATTTGGTTGATTGAATGCCGTTCATTCCGGGCATTTCAATGTCCATGACGATAACATCGGTTGGAATATCTTTTAAGCGTTGAATGATATTTTTTGTATCAGGATAAGCAGCTACACAAATAAACTCTTCGGATGAGCTTAATAAAAAATACAATGAATCACGCAAATGATTATTGTCTTCGAAAATAGTGACTCTTATTTTTTCTTTCACAGACAAGCTCATAATTCAAACAAATTTCATTCAAAAGAATTTATTATATATACCGAGAATGGGGGATTGGCATTACTACCTTAACAATGGTGCCCATTTCTGATGTTGATTCAATGAAACATTTGCCGCCATTGGATTTTGCACGATTAGCCATCGTTCTTAATCCATTTCCACTATTATTATTGTTCACATCAAAACCAATCCCGTCATCTTTTATCTCTAAAAAAATGGTTTTATCTTTTATAAAAAAGGATACTTTCAGATTACTCGCTTTGGCATATTTAAGTGAATTATTGATTGCTTCTTTGCAGATGAGGAATATGTTCTTGCGAATGTCCATCGGCCATTTGATCTCTCCTATTTCATCACTGATATCCGTAACAGCATTTATTTCAGCCAATTGTTTTACCTGCAAAACATAATTTTCAATACGTTCTTTCAGGTTATCTCCTTCATCATTGATCGGGTTCATGGTCCAAACAATATCACTCATCCTTTCGATCACTTCCTTTGCATTACTGCTGATCTTATTCAAGATACTTATGTGCAGTGCTTCATCTTTATTTTTTGATGCAATATCACTCAGCAATAAAATACTGCTTAACGTACTCCCCACATCATCATGAAGGTCGCTTGCCAACTGATTGCGCATTTCCACTTCTTTCAATTGTTGTTTTAAGATTTTTCTGTTCCAAAGTGTCATCGCCAACAATCCGATCAGAATGATAATACCGAGAGAAAAGAATTCAATTGCAATGGTTCTTGACAGTTCTTCTTTATCTATTTTTTTTTGCGCTTCGATCAACCGATTTGTCTTATCTGTTTTTTCGCTTTCGTATTGAGCCAGCATTTTCGCAATAAGGTCTGCACGGTTTCTGTTATTGATCGAATCTTTATAGACGGCAGATCTATCCAAATACAAATAAGCATTTTTATAGTCGCCTTTTTCTTTATATACCAATCCTAATTCTTCACAAGTCTCATTCGCATTGACATACAATCTTGCAGAATCGAAATAATGCAAAGAGCCCAATAAATATTTTGCAGCTTTATCATTTTCTTTTAAAAACCGAAGCACTCTTCCTATTTTGAATTCCTCATATCGCACATCCTGCTGATCGTCCAATGCGGTAAATATTTCTCTTGCATTATTATAATAGAAATAAGCCGAATCAATAAACGGATGCAAATGGTCTAATTGGCTTTTCTCAATAAATGCATCGCCGATATTTTCTGAAGCAAATGCAATATTACTTCTGTTATGTGTTTGCTTATTGATGTTACTAGACTGACGATAATAATATAAAGCCGAATCAAAATTCTTTTCTTCCCAATAAACAGACCCGAGGCTTGAATAGGCATCACCTTTATATTGTATATTATTAAGTTTCTCAAAAGTTTGAATAGCTTCAAATAAATATTGTTTTGCTTTTTTATACTCACCCTGATGCCGGAAAGTGCCTGCAATAATTTTATCGGTATATGCAATCGTTAATTGGTCCTTTTCATTATCAAATAATTTTCTTGCATCCATTAAATAGGTCAGTGCTTTTTCATCCTTGGATTCTAAATTAAAAATACTCGCCAGATTCACCATCACACGCCCCTGTCTGCTGAAATTTTTTTCTTCCTGAAAAAATTGTTTTGCCTTTTCGAGATAAAAAACTGCCGAATCATTCTTTCCCGCTTTAAAATAGCCCCAACCCATAGAAGCATAACATTCGGCCAATGAGCCTTTGTTCCTGATCTCATAGGCAATCTTTTCGCCCTGTTTTGCCAATAATATTGCAGAATCCGGTTTTGAAGAAGTTAATGCAAAGGACAATTCCGCCAGCAAAGTAATCTTGGCATAAGGCGTTTTGGCAAAGGACAGTTCTTTACGTAAAGAATCTGTTGATTGCCCAAAACTGCAGACATAACAGACCATGGCAGTTATGGTAAGCAGGCTTTGTAAACAATATCTACATATTAGGTTCATGGTATCTTTTCTGCCAAAACAGCTATCAATCAACTAAAATATTACTTTTTACAACAATTTTTTGCTGAATTAAATTAAGCAACGCAGAGTTTTAACAAATAAGCTATTTTTACGCCGCAAAATCATCACTTAAACAAACGACTCATGTCATTTAATTTACTGAAAGGAAAGAAAGGTATCATCTTCGGCGCTTTAAATAATCAATCCATTGCTTGGAAAATTGCAGAGAAATGTTTTGAAGAAGGCGCTCAGATCGTATTGACAAATGCGCCTGTTGCTTTGCGGTTTGGTGAAATCAATGAATTGGCCGAAAAGATCAATGCACCTATTATTCCGGCTGATGTTACAAGTATGACGGACCTTTCTAATTTATTTACCAAATCAATGGAACATTTTGGCGGACCCATAGACTTTGTTTTGCATAGTGTGGGGATGAGCATGAATGTGCGTAAAGGCAATCATTACACCAATCTCGACCACGAATTAGAACATAAGACATTGGATATTTCTGCCATGAGCCTGCATCGTGTTTGTCAAACGGCTTACCAATTAGATGCTATGGCCGAATGGGGAAGTATTGTTAGCCTTTCTTACATTGCAGCACAACGTGTGTTTCCTGATTATAATGAAATGGCTGATACAAAAGCTTTATTAGAAAGTATTGCCCGCAGTTTCGGTTACCATTACGGATTAAAAAAGAAAGTAAGAATTAATACTGTTTCTCAATCTCCTACACGTACCACTGCAGGAAGCGGTGTTAAAGGATTTGAAGGATTTATCAGTTATGCAGAAAAAATGAGTCCGTTGGGAAATGCCAATGCAGAAGATTGTGCTAATTATTGTGTGACGCTCTTCAGTGATCTAACAAGATATGTAACCATGCAGAATTTATTCCATGATGGTGGTTTCAGTTTTACCGGACTTTCACACGCAGTGATAGACCAGATGGAAAAATAATTTTACCAATTCAGAAATATAACAAAAGCATCAAAGAACAGAATTGTATTTGATGCTTTTTTATTGCACCTTTATTTTTTTAAACAATTAAATTTTATAAAATGTCGTGGATTGATATGGTTGGTTATCTCGGATCCTTTTTAAGTGCCATTACCTTTTTTCCGCAGGTGTATAAATCATGGAAAGCAAAAAGTGTGGGTGATTTAAGTATCTGGATGATATTAATTGTTATTACCAGTACCATCATCTGGTTGGTGTATGGATTTGCAAAAAATAGTGGGCCGGTAATTGCAGCAAATATTGTTGTGCTAACATTAGCGCTGGTATTGTTTTATTTTAAGTTGACGTTTCCGAAGAAATGAGTCGATTGATTTGCTGCTGTTGAAGTGTGCGACGCAACAGGCGATGCCATGAAAAACAAAAGCTGGTCCAATAAAAAAGTCCCGAATAAATTACATTATTCGGGACTCTATTTTTCAATGCGGTTGATCAATACTCGTCTTCATTAAACATAAAATCTTCCTGACTCGGGTAATCAGGCCAAATGTCTTCGATACTTTCGTACACTTCTCCTTCGTCGTCTAATTCCTGCAAATTTTCCACCACTTCAAGCGGTGCGCCGCTGCGGATAGAATAATCTATCAGCTCGTCTTTGGTAGCCGGCCAAGGCGCTTCTTCTAAGTAGCTTGCTAACTCTAATGTCCAGAACATACCTTTAAATTTTTTGCAAATGTAACCGTATAAACGAAATAACCAAATCTGCTTTTTCACGCAGGCTGTAAATAAATCTTTAAAAATGCAAACCTGTTGTAAGTTTACAGCATAGATATAAAACAAAGTGTATGCTTCGGGCAGAGAATATTCATAAAAAATACGGTCAATTACAGGTTCTGAAAGGCGTTGATATTACGATTGAAAAGAAGGAAATTGTGTCTATTGTCGGCTCTTCCGGTGCCGGAAAGAGCACTTTGCTGCATATTCTGGGCACTTTGGATAAACCCGATGAAGGGAAAATATTTTTGAACGATGAAGCTTTGCACCTGCTGAAAGGAAAGAAACTCGCAAATTTCAGAAATAAGCATATCGGCTTTGTTTTTCAATTCCATCATTTATTGCCCGAATTTACTGCCGTAGAAAATGTTTCCATTCCGGGATGGATCGCCGGCAGAAAGAAGAAAGAGGTGAACACTGAAGCCACAAGATTATTAGAATTATTAGGATTGAAAGAAAAAATAAATAATAAACCGCAGGAATTAAGTGGCGGAGAACAGCAACGCGTGGCAGTTGCAAGGGCTTTAATTAATCAGCCATCGATCGTTTTTGCAGATGAGCCCACCGGAAATTTAGATAGTCAAAATGCTAAAGAACTGCATGAATTATTTGTGCGATTGAGAAATGAATTCGATCAAACATTTTTAATTGTTACGCACAACGAAGAATTGGCTGCAATGAGCGACAGAACTTTGCACATGAAAGACGGATTGATTATTTGATGTGCAGATTTATCCATCTGCACATTACACCCTCGCTTTCCAAGGCGTTTCTTCAACATTTAATAAGTGCGCAATATATCTTGCCAACACAAATAAATAATCGCTCAATCGATTGAGATATTTAATGACAAGCATTTCTACAAACATTTCATTCTCGATCATATTCACACAAATCCTTTCTGATCGTCTGCAAACACATCGCGCCACATGCGTAGTAGAAACAGCAATATGTCCGCCGGGTAAAATAAAATTTTTCATGGGTGGCAATAATTCATTCATTTGATCGATTTCTCTTTCCAATAAATGAATATCGCTTTCTTTCAGGTCAGGGATTCTCATCAATGGCTCTTTTTCAGGATCACACGCCAATGATGAACCGATGGTAAATAATCTGTCCTGAATTTCTTTTAATATTATTTTGGTGTGATGGTCTAAAATTTGATCACTCACCAATCCGATAAAAGAATTCAATTCATCCACGGTACCGTAACTTTCAATACGGATATGGCTTTTGGGGACTTTGGTTCCGCCAATTAAAGATGTTTTGCCGAGATCTCCTGTTTTAGTATAAATTTTGGATGACATGTGCTCTTATATTGGTATTGTTCAACAAAAATAGAAAAGGAAGGTTCAGAAATAAAAATGGAGAGCTGTACACTCTCCACAATTTCTCTACCAATTAATTGAAACAAATCAATGCTCCAGCTTATGATCTTTATAATGTGTATGTGCTTCCTCTCCCGTTCTGTCACTTTCCACCAATCCATCTCTTAAACGCACAACACGTTTGGCATATCGCGCAATATCTTCCTCGTGTGTAACCAATACAACTGTATTTCCTGCTTCCTGAATCTTTCCGAAAATTTCCATTACTTCAACAGATGTTTTAGAATCGAGGTTTCCGGTAGGTTCATCCGCCAATAACAAAGATGGATTATTTACCAATGCTCGGGCAATAGCAACACGCTGTATTTGTCCGCCGCTTAATTCATTTGATTTATGATGGCTTCTGTCTTCTAAACCCACTTTCTTCAATGCTTCCATTGCTCTTTCCATTCTTTCTTTTTTGGGAACACCTGCATAAATCAATGGTAAGGCAACATTTTCTGCTGCGCTTAATCTCGGTAATAAATTAAATTGTTGAAATACAAAACCGATCTCAGTATTTCTTACTTCTGCTAAATCATCATCAAGCATTTTACTTACATCTTTTCCGTTTAAGGTATATTTTCCTCCTGTTGGTGAATCAAGACAACCAAGAATATTCATCAGCGTACTTTTTCCGCTACCTGACGGACCCATCAATGCTACATATTCATTCTTGAAAATATCAAGCGTTATGCCTTTTAATACAGGAATAGCCTGATTCCCCATGAAATAACTTTTTTGCAGGTCTTCTAATTTTATGATCGCATCCATATAGTAACTGAATTTGTTCTTGAATTAAATGATGAATTTATTTTTTGATCACAGTAGGCACTTTAAAAAATTCCTCATCCTTTAATGGTGCATTGCGTAATGCTTCTGCACGACTAACACTACCTTTCACAACATCATCACGTAATACATTTACAGTATCGTTCATGTGCAATAAAGGTTCAACACCTGTTGTGTCAATCTCATTGAGCTGTTCTACAAAGGCAATCATGTTCTGAAGGTCTTTCTTTACTGATTCTTTCTCCTTTTCATCAAAACGCAATCTTGCCAAATGAGCCAGATTCTCTATTGTTGCATCTGTTACCTGCATAATGACAAATGTAGCCGAAATAGATGCAATTTTTCCAATGTTTTTGATGGATGAGTGTGATTAAGGGAAATATTTTATCTTGCCATTATTACTTTTCAGAAAGACCCTTACTTATGAGTGATTCCCCGGCATACCGTTTTCCATTTTCAATTAAAGTATTGGTTGCAGAAGACAATGAGATGAGTAAGCTGCTTGTAACAAGCGTTTTAAGCAATTGGGGGCTTGAATACAGCGTTGCTTCCAACGGAAATGAAGCTGTTGATCTGATGCAGCAATATGATTTTGACCTGATATTAATGGATATACAAATGCCCGAAAAAGACGGCATCGAAGCCACCATCGATATCCGCAATTTTTGGGATGAGCGGAAAAAGAAAATTCCCATCATTGCCTTAACAGCCAATACTGCGGCACAAGAACAGCAGAAATGTATTGCTGCAGGAATGAACGGGTTTCTTAACAAACCTTTCAAGGAAAAAGATTTGTTTGAGTTGATTGAAAACACCATTCATCAGCATCAGAAAAAGAACAATTCAACGCATCAAAGCAATGTGAAAGAATATAACCTTTCTCTGATTGAAGAACTGATGGGTGGTGACAGAGAATCTGTGAAAAAGATCGTTCAAAGTTTTATTCAATCCATTCCTCCATCTGTTGCAGCCATGCAGGAGGCCTGCGATGCAAAAGACTGGTTAAGCACTTCAAAATGCGCACATAACTTAAAAGCGAATATTGATACACTGCAGATGAATATCATTCATGAAGATGTAAAGAACATTGAAATAAACGGGAAGCAGGGAATCGATCTTGCGTTAATCCCATCAATGGTGAGCAAAGTAAAAAAAGTGATTGAAGAAACAATTGATCAGTTAAAAGAAGAGTTCGACTTAAGATAATCCTTATTTTTTTTCTCTTACGGATTTATAAATTTTGATGGCACTCATCAAAACAATGATAAAGAGAAACAAACCCACTAATCCCCAAACAAAACTGATACTTTGTTTTACAGTAACAAGCATCACTGTTGCAATTAAAATAATAGTGGCTACTTCATTCCATATTCTCAATTGTTGCGAGCTGTATTTATAAATTCCTTTTACTTGTTGCTGATAAATGATCTGAAGAGTCCAGTGATAAATGTAAAGCAGCAAAACAAAAATAAGTTTGATGAGCAGCCATCTGCCTTCGGCCATAAATATCAAATGATACCATCCACCGTGAAATAAGACAGTCACACCAAAAAATAAAGTTAATATGGCAGAAGGCCATGTAATACCGTACCACAAGCGTTTGGTCATGATGAGCAATTGTTCTCTTACAGCATTTTTTTCTGCTTCGTTTTTTTCACCTGCTTCAGTGAGATAAATAAATAAACGCGGAATATAAAATAATCCTGCAAACCAGGTTACCACAAAAACGATATGCAATGCTTTAAAATAGAGATACATGATATCGATAAATTTTTTATGAAAAAATCATTTCTGAATTTCCGGCTTCATATTCTTTGATCCATTTTGAAATTGCTTCCACCCAAAGCGGATGTGTATTTAAACAAGGGATCATTGTAAAAGATTCTCCACCGGCATGTAAAAAAGTTTCTTTACCACGCTCTGCTATTTCTTCCAATGTTTCTAAACAATCACTTACAAATGCCGGGCACAAGATCAATATTTTTTTGATCCCTTCTTTGGGTAATTCTTCCAAACGTATGTCAGTAAATGGTTGCAACCATCCTTTACCTAAACGAGACTGAAAAGAAAGGCTGTATTTATTTTGAGGAATGTTTAATTTCTGTGTAACCAGTTTAGTTGTTGTAAATACCTGATGACGGTAACAGGTTGCGTGTGCAAGAGAATCAACATTGCAGCAATTATTCACTTGCAGACAATGTGTTTTTGTTGTATCGCTTTTACGGATATGCCTTTCCGGTATTCCGTGATAACTGAAAACGATCTGATCATATTCCTGATCCAGATAAGGTTGAATGGATGCGGCTAATGCATCAATATAATTTGCGTCGTTATAAAATGGTTTGATGGTCGTTAACTTAAATCCATATTTATTTTTTTTATGGATCTCATATGCATATTCAACAGCTGTTTCATAACTGCTCATGGCATAATGCGGATACAACGGAAATAAAATAACTTCTTCCAGATCAGGAACAGCTTTCAATAATTTTTCAAATCCTTCTGCAGGATCGGGATTGCCGTAACGCATGATCATTTCAACGGGCTCATCAAACTTTTCCTGAACAGCTTTTTGTAATTCTTTCGTTAATACAATTAATGGTGAGCCGCCTTTTGTCCATATCGTTTTATATGCTTCGGCAGATTTGGGCGCACGAAAAGGGACAATGATTCCTCTTACCAATAATGCTCTTGCCATAAAAGGGATATCGATCACCTTTTCATCCATTAAAAATTCATTCAAATAACCTCTTACATCTTTAACAGATGTTGAATCAGGTGAACCCAGATTCATTAATAATATTCCCCGCTTGATTTTCTGCATAAAGATTAAATGTTTACAAATGTAATTAACAAGAGTAGCTAAAGAATGTTCATTGTCATAAAACTGTTTAAAAAAATGAGAATTATCATCTTTACCGATTGAATAATGAATAAAAAATTATACTATGTTATTAAAGATGACAGACAAATGACACACGAATGACGGATATCATCTTTTCGAGGAATCTTCTGAAGATACATTTGCGTACGTAATTGAAAAGCGGAAGACAATGCACCTGAATCAATTTTTTGTGATCGGAATTAACTACAAAAAAACGGATGTTTCCATCAGGGGACAGTTTGCGATTAATGCCGATCAATACAACGCATTGCTTCAGAAAGCTAACGAGCAAGAGATCAGAGAAATATTTGTTTTAAGCACTTGCAACCGTACCGAAGTATATGCATTGGCACCCAGTGCTGCGGTTTTAATCCAACTACTTTGCAGCGAAACGGCAGGTTCAGCGAATACATTTAAAGAATTGTGCTATATCAAACAGGGTCAGGAAGCAGTTGAACATATGTTCTCTGTTGGCGCAGGATTGGATTCGCAGATATTAGGCGATTATGAAATAGTGGGCCAGATGAAAATTGCCGTAAAATTTTCCAGAGAAAAAGGTTTTATTGGTTCTTTCATGGAGAGATTGTTCAATACTGTTTTACAGGCTTCTAAAGAAATTAAAAATCAAACTGCATTAAGCGGCGGAACAGTTTCAGTTTCTTTTGCAGCCATTCAATTCTTGAGAGAAAATGTGAATGATGTTGCCGGTAAAAAAATCGTGTTATTAGGAACAGGAAAAATTGGAAAGAATACCTGCAAGAATTTAGTTGATTATTTGCATACGCGTAACATCACCTTGATCAATCGTACTGAGGAAAAAGCGTTGGAATTAGCTGCAGAATTAAAATTGCTGACAGCTCAGATGGATGATTTAGACCAACAGGTATCAGATGCAGATATTATTATTGTTGCAACAAATGCTGAAGTTCCAGTTATTACAAAAGCTTCGCTCATCAACAGCAATAAAAAAGTTTTAATCGATCTTTCCATTCCCAATAATATTGAAGCAAGTGCAAAAGAATTAGCGCATATCACTCTGGTAAATGTGGATGATCTTGCCAAGATCAACGATGCTACTTTACAAAAAAGGATCGATGAAGTGCCTAAAGCAAAAGCAATCATCCGGAAGTTCATGAATGAATTTTACGAATGGAATTGCATGCGTAAATATGCTCCGGTATTAAGGGCTTTGAAAGAAAAACTACATGACCTGCATACCTGCAATCTCTTTTTATCATCTTTTGAATACGAAGAAATGGCCGAACCAAATTCAGAGTATATTCAAAAAGTGGTGAACAATATGGCCATTAAAATGCGCCGTCAGCATACTCCGGGCTGTAATTATATTCAGGCCATAAATGATTACATTGCACAACCTGTGTTAGCATAATCAACATTTCATGAAAAAAATTTTACGTATTGGCACACGCGATAGTCAATTGGCTGTCTGGCAAGCAACATTTGTAAAAAATGAATTGGTCAAACATGGCATTGCATCTGAATTAGTATTAATTAAAAGTGACGGCGATATTGATTTGGTTACGCCACTCTACGAAATCGGTGTGCAGGGTGTATTCACCAAAACTTTAGATGCAGCATTATTAAGTGATAAGATTGATATAGCTGTTCATTCGATGAAAGATGTACCAACGCAATTAGCGAAAGGCATTCAGCAAGCTGCTGTTTTAAAAAGAGCGAATTATAAAGATATTTTAGTATGGCATCCGGATATTGATAAAAGAAACAACCCTTTTGCAAGAAGCAGTCATACCACTACTATGAGAGGAAAAAAGGTAATTAAAAAAAGTAGTTGGTCTATTCCACTTCGTGAAGATCCTTCAAATCCCGGTAAGCCTGAAAAAATATGCATTGCGACAAGTTCAGTGCGCAGAATTGCTCAATGGAAAAATCGTTTCCCTGATAGTATCATTGAAAATTTAAGAGGCAATGTAAACACGCGATTAAAAAAATTAAAAGAAAGCGACTGGCATGGAGCCATTTTTGCTGCAGCCGGTTTAGAGAGAATAAATCTTCGCCCTGAACATTCAATTGAATTAGATTGGATGTTACCTGCTCCTGCACAAGGTGCTATCATGATTGTTTGCAGAGAAAATGATACAGAGTCAAAAAATAAAAGTGCTTTATTGAATGATGAAACAACAGCTATCTGTACTAAGATCGAAAGAGATTTTTTAAGAACATTAATGGGCGGTTGCTCCACTCCCATCAGCGCTTTGGCTGAAATAGAAAAAGACAGGATAAACTTTAAGTGCAGTATTCTTTCTTTGGATGGAAAAGAAAAAGCGGAGACATCTTACAGTGTTTTTAAAAACGAAGTTGATTTAGGTGTTACCGCTGCAAATTTTATTTTGGAAAATGGCGGCAGGAAGATCGTCGAAAAAATCCGCAATGTCGGCATATAAGTTTCACATATTATGCACCCGACCACTGGATGAATCCATCATTCATAAAGCTGTACTGAAGTCTGTCAAGATTGATGTGGACTCATTTATAAAAACAGAAAGCATTCATTCAACTGATATCATTCATCAGATACGATCATTCCAAACAAAAACATTAACCGCAGTTTTCACGAGCATGAATGCTGTGGAATCTGTCATCAAACATCTTACGCAAAAACCTGACTGGCAAATATTTTCGATGGGCGGCATTACGAAAGAAAAAGTATATGCTTTTTTCGGAGAAGGCTCTGTAGCAGCTACTGCAAAGAATGCTACCGCACTGACAGAAAAGATCATTGCAAAACGGTCGATCAAAGAACTTGTTTTCTTTTGCGGAGATCAACGAATGAATGAATTACCTGAGACATTGTCTCAGCATGGAATTAAAGTGATTGAATTGGTGGTTTATAAAACTATTCAAACACCTAAAACAATAAAAAGGAATTATGATGCCGTTGTTTTTTTTAGCCCGAGTGCCGTACATAGTTTCTTTTCTGTGAACACTTTACCTACCAATACTGTTATCTTTTCAATCGGCAAAACAACAACTGCAACTATTCAATCTTATTGCAGTAATATGATCATCACAAGTGAATGGCCGGGAAAAGAACAGATGATCGACAGAGTATTGGATTATTTTGATTCAAATAAAAAATAAGCATGAATATTTTAAAAAATGATTTGTTGCTGAGAACATTGCGTGGCGAAAAAACAGAACGTACGCCTGTGTGGATGATGCGTCAGGCAGGAAGATATTTGCCTGAATATATGGTATTAAGAAAACAATACAGTTTTTTTGAAAGATGTCAAACGCCTGAATTAGCTGCTGCCATTACATTACAGCCCGTTGATATTATTGGCGTGGATGCTGCCATTTTATTTTCTGATATCTTAGTTGTTCCACAGGCAATGGGATTGGAAGTGCAATTGATCGAGAGCAAAGGACCGATACTTCCAGATCCGATCAAAACAGTGAAAGACTTGATACGCGTTCGTGTTCCAAATGTTGATGAAACATTGGGTTATGTTTTTGATGCCATCAAATTAATTAAACAGGAATTGAATTGGCGTGTTCCTTTGATTGGTTTTGCAGGTGCACCATGGACCATCCTTTGTTATATGGTTCAGGGAAAAGGTTCTAAAACATTTGATGAGGCCAAAGCATTTTGTTACATGCAACCCGAATTAGCGCATCAATTATTGCAAATGATCACCGATACAACCATCGCTTATTTAAAAGGACAAATTGCTGCGGGTGCAGATACCATTCAAATATTTGATAGTTGGGGTGGTTTATTAGGCCCCGATGATTTTGAAAACATTTCATTGAAATATATCAGGCAAATTGTTACCGCATTAAAAGACAAAGCACCAGTAATCATTTTTGCAAAAGGCGCATGGCATAGTTTAGGATCAATGGCAGCAACAGGTGCAGCAGGTTTAGGAATTGATTGGTGCATCTCACCAAAAATGGCCAGACAATTTGCAGGTGATCATGTAACACTTCAGGGAAACTTTGATCCTGCAAAATTATTGTCGCCGATCCCAGTCATCAAAAAAGAAGTGAAAGCAATGATCAATGCATTTGGCAAAGAAAGATATGTTGCCAATTTAGGTCATGGTATTTTACCGAATGTTCCCGTTGATCATGCAAGGGCATTTGTTGATACCGTGAAGGAAGAAAGCAGTAAATGATGAGTCATGCTTTGAAAGTACAAGTGAGTGACACAACAGAAGATGCCATGAAATACAATAGTCGGAAAAAAATAAAAATATTTGTTTAGAAAATGAGCGTAAAAGAACACTGGGTAGATTTTATTCATGAGCTGCAAAACCGCATCTGTTCTGCATTAGAGCAAGTTGATGGTAAAGCGAAATTTGCAGAGGATGAATGGATACGTGAAGAAGGTGGTGGCGGTAAAACACGTGTGATCGCTAATGGCAATGTGTTTGAAAAAGGCGGCGTTAATACTTCGGTTGTTTTTGGAAATGTCAGTGATACAATGCGCAGGCAGTTAAAAATTGATGGCGCCAAATGGTTTGCATGCGGATTGAGCTTGGTGATACATCCGCAAAATCCATTTGTCCCAACAGTGCATTGCAATTACCGCATGTTTGAATTATACAATGAAAAGTATGAAGTGATAGACAGATGGTTTGGCGGCGGAACAGATTTGACACCTTATTATTTGTTTGAAGAAGATGCCAAACATTTTCATCAAACTTATAAAAATGTTTGTGATGGTTTTGATGCATCGTTTTATCCGAAATTCAAGTTGGAATGTGATGATTATTTTGTGAATGAACACAGGAACCGTGAACGCAGAGGCATTGGTGGGATATTTTATGATCATCAAAAACCCGATACAGCAAAAGATATTGATTTTTGGATGAACTTTGCGAAAGCTTGCGGATATGCTTTTATGGATGCCTATATTCCGATCGTTGAAAAAAGAAAGAATATACATTTTACAGAAGCAAATAAATATTGGCAGGAAATAAGAAGAGGAAGATATGTTGAGTTTAATTTGATTCACGACAGAGGAACAATATTCGGCTTAAAAACAAACGGCAGAACAGAAAGTATTTTGATGAGTTTACCGCCAACTGTGAGATTTGATTATAATCATCAACCACTGAAAGGCACACCGGAAGCCTATTTACAAGAAGTATGCTTGCGCCCTAAAGATTGGGTATAAATTAAAAATATTTTATTTTATGTATTTACAAAGAAGAAACAGAATACTAAGAGCAACACCAGCTATCAGAAGTTTGGTTGCCGAATCATCTTTAACACCTAACGATTTTATCGCGCCTTTATTTATTGATGAAGGAACAAATGTGGCTTATGAAATTCCATCCATGCCAAATTATTTTCGTTATTCAATTGATCTAACCATCAAGGAAGTAAAACTGTTATGGAGTTTAGGAATTAAATCTGTTTTATTATTTGTAAAAGCAAAAGACGAAACAAAAGATAATACCGGAAAAGAGGCATGGAATCCGGAAGGATTAATGCAAAGAACCATCAAAGCCATTAAAGATGCAGTGCCTGAAATGCTTGTGATGACTGATGTTGCACTGGATCCTTATTCCATTTATGGTCATGATGGCATTGTAAAAGATGGTGAAATTGTAAATGACGAAACCGTTGAAGCATTGGTTCAAATGAGTGTTAGCCATGCCCAAGCCGGTGCAGATTTTGTTGCACCCAGTGATATGATGGATGGAAGAATTGGTGCCATTCGCGAAGCTCTGGAACATGAAAATTTTACTAAAGTTGGCATCATGAGTTACAGTGCAAAATATGCTTCCTGTTTTTATGGACCATTCAGAGATGCGTTGGACAGTGCACCGGGATTCGGCGATAAGAAAACCTATCAAATGGATTATGCCAATCGCAAAGAAGCCATCAGAGAAACATTAATGGATATTGCTGAAGGCGCTGATATTGTAATGATAAAACCAGCGATGGCTTATTTAGATATTATTCGCGAAATAAAAAATACAGTGGATGTTCCGGTTAGTGCATATCATGTAAGCGGCGAATATGCGATGATCAAAGCAGCAGCAAAAATGGGTTGGTTAAATGAAGACAAAGCGATCTTGGAAAGCTTGGGTTCTATCAAACGTGCAGGCGCAGATCTCATTGCAACTTATTTTGCGAAAGATGCAGTAAAACTGATTTCTTAACCCTTAATAGTTTTTTATGTTTATCATCGAATTGACTTACAAAGTTTCTCCCGAAGAAATTGATAAGAACTTAGAAGCTCACATGGATTACATCGACAAATATTATAGTACCGGGCATTTCTTGGCATCAGGTCGTCAAGAACCACGTACAGGTGGAATTATTTTTGCCAGAGCAAAAAGCAGAGAAAGAATAGAAGACATAGTTTCTAAAGATCCTTTGAATAGTAAAGGTTTGGCGGATTTTAAAATCATAGAATTTAAAGCAACAAAGAATACAAAAGAGTATAAAGCGTTTGTTGGCGAAGAATATACTTTTGAGTAGTTTTCTTTTTTAGTCAGCCATATAACATTACTCAACTTCGTTGCGTCGCACACTTGTGCATAAACAAGTGAATCAACTTTTATAAACTTGTATTAAGCATATGAACATTTCAAAAAGTCAGGAACTATTTTCAAGAGCACAACAATCCATTCCCGGTGGTGTAAATTCTCCTGTACGTGCATTTAAAAGTGTGGGTGGAACACCTTTGTTTATCAGCAAAGCAAAAGGTGCTTATTTATTTGATGCCGATGGAAATAAATACATTGATTTTATCGCTTCCTGGGGACCGATGATACTTGGCCATGCCTATCAACCATTGGTTAAAGCAGTTCAAGAACAAGCTATTTATTCTACTTCTTACGGAGCTCCTACAGAATTGGAAATTAAAATGGCAGAGTTAATTAAATCAATGGCACCAAATGTTGATCTGATCAGAATGTGCAGCAGCGGTACAGAAGCCTGTATGAGTGCGGTTCGTGTGGCAAGAGGTTATACCGGAAAAAATAAAATAATAAAATTCGAAGGTTGTTATCATGGTCATGCGGATTCTTTTTTAGTAAAAGCAGGAAGCGGTGTTGCTACTTTTAATATTCAAACCGTTCCCGGTGTTACGGCCGGAGTTGCAAATGATACTTTGACTTGCGCTTACAATGATCTTGATGCCGTAAAAAAATTAGTGGCTGAAAATAAAAATGAAATCGCTGCCATTATTACTGAACCTGTTGTTGGAAACATGGGTTGCATTTTACCTGAGCCAGGATTTTTAGAAGGACTCAGAAAAATTTGTGATGAAGAAAATATTGTTTTCATTTTTGATGAAGTGATGACAGGTTTTCGTTTGGCAAAAGGCGGCGCACAGGAAAGATTAAACATCAATGCTGATTTGGTTACTTATGGAAAAGTTATTGGTGGTGGTTTACCTGTTGGCGCTTTTGGCGGTAAGAAGCATATCATGGAATGTGTGGCGCCGTTAGGAAATGTTTATCAGGCAGGAACATTAAGCGGTAATCCAATTGCAATGATCGCAGGCTATACTTTATTGTCCATTTTAAATGAGCAACCAAATATTTTTAAAGAGCTGGAAGAAAAAACGAACTATTTAAAAGAAGGATTAGAAACAGTTTTGGGTATCAGCGGAACACCGTTTGTGATCAATCAGCTGGGAAGCATGATCAGCCTGCATTTCAGCGATCATCCTGTTACTAATTTTGAAACGGCAGCATCTGCAAATAATGATCTGTTCAAAAAGTATTTTCATGCCATGTTAAATCGTGGTGTGTATTTACCGCCATCAGCTTTTGAAAGTTGGTTTTTGAATAATGCATTGACACAAGAAGATTTGGATTATACGATTAATGCAACAGCAGATAGTCTAAAAGAGATTTTATAGTTTTTAAAGTCAAATATTAATAAAGCCACAAAATAATTTGTGGCTTTATTTTTTGATTGTTGAATTATAATAAACTGTTGAAGTGTGCGGCCTGCGTTTGCCGGCCGGCAGGCGCAACAATGTTTCATTAAAAAAAAGCCGACTTCATCATTATTTTCTTTTTGCTTTATCCCACAAAACCGTTGCTTTTTGCGTAAAGAAATAACGGAACATTCCTGCCAGCATACAATAGTTCATGAAGCAGAAATAATAAGGAATGAATAATATCTTTACTCTTACTTCTCGTCTTTCCAATAACCACCCAAGGAATGCTAATAAATAAAATGCCAACTGCGCAATACCTATAAAATGATAGAGCATGTTTGCATTTTGTGTTACGATATATAAGTTGAGGAAAAAAACAAAGATCATTAAGAATGGCGTGATGGTCCATCGCAACACACGATGACTGATATATTGAAATCCTAACAAAGGCATGAAGAAGGGATTGAATAATTTGCTTGTGCGAATTGTTGATTGAATACCACCTGCTGCAATGCGAACTTTGCGCTTATATTCCTCTTTCAAATTTTCTGATGAAGCTTCAACTGCGTAGGCATCGGGGTCGTAAGCAATTTTATATCCTTTCATGGCGATCTTCATTGAGATCATAAAGTCATCCAATAATGTATCCGTTTCAACAGGAACATATAATTCAGTACGCACACTAAATAACTCTCCAGCTGCACCCACAACAGAGTATAATTCGTAATCCCATTTTTTTAATTTGGATTCGTACTTCCAATAAAATCCTTCGCCTGCTGTTGCATCAGATGACTCTTCAATACTTACACGCTTTTCGCCGGAAACCGCTCCCACCTTTGGATTGGCGTAATGACGAGATAATTTGAGCAGTGCCTCTTTATTTAAAAAAGTATTTGCATCGGTAAATACGACGATCTCAGAATTCACTTCACGCATGGCACGATGTACGGCTGCAATTTTTCCGCTTCTGCCGTCCTCATGCATCAATTCAATTTGCGGATATTTTGCAATGATGGCATCGGTACCATCAGTTGAGCCATCAGTAATAAAAATGATTTTGAGTTTATCTTCGGGGTAATGAAGCGATAAAGTGTTCTGAATTTTTTCTTCAATAATTTTTTCTTCATTGTAAGCAGCCACCACTAAAGTTAGTGAGGGAGTAAAATGAACTTCATCAATGTTTTTAGTTTTTATAAATGATCTTTTCAGCTTTACCAGAATGAATAAAACAATCCCGTAGCCAACATAAGTGTAAAAAATGATGAACAGGCATATCCAAAAAATAATATACATGGTTTCTATTTTAAAGTATAACCCAAATATTTGCTATCAATATTGTTAGTTAAATTCCACCAAATGGCTTTGAACAGCATTTTAATAAAATTAGTATCCCCGTCCTTCAAATAAGTAATAATATTTCTCGGAGTCACAACCAAAATAAAAAAGAAATAGAAAAATAATCTCTGACTAAAATTTGCATTACGCCGAATGAATAATATTCTGTTTCTGTTCATGAAATACTCTTTCAAAGCGCTTTTTCTGCCGACTGAAACGGATTCTTTATGATAGATCAATGCCTGCATGTTTACCCAAACTTCATAACCTGCGCGTTTGATATGATCGCACCAATCCATTTCTTCATAATACAGAAAAAAATTCTCCGGCATTAAACCCGCTTTATCAACAGCTTCGCGTTTGATCATCATCGCAGCGCCGTGAGCAAATCCTGTTTTGCCCGTTACCTTATCATATTGTCCATTATCATTTTCAAATTGACCGATGCAGTTGTTTCTGCAGGTGTAATAATTCATATCAGTGTAGCCCGCATACTGCAGCATATCTTTCTGATCGAAATAGCGGATCTTCGGAAATACAATCCCTACCTTGGTTTCATCGTCCAATGTTTTTACTAATGTTTCAACCAACCCTGTTGTAAACTCAGTATCATTATTCACAAAAAAAAGATAATCTCCTTTGGCAGCTTTGATGCCAACGTTGTTACCGCCTGCAAATCCTAAATTAATATCACTGCGGATAAAAGCAACATTCGGATATTTTTCTTTCCATTCTGTCACCGGGTTTATTTTACTCCCGTTATCAACAACAATGATCTCAAGTGAAGGATAAGTATTTTCTTTCGCAATAGAATTCAGTAATTCTTCGGTGATATGATTGTGATTGAAATTAACTGTAATGACAGATACTGTTTTCATAAAACGGATAGTGGATTTTATTTTTTTAATTTTGCTAATGTTTTACGAATGATTTCCAGAGATTCTACATAGCCTGTTATGATTATTTCTTTGAAAGAATATTCCATGTGTTTGCGAAGATGGTAATAGCCGAAAAGTAATCCGGCTAATAATGTTGCCGGAGTAGCTATAGCAACGCCCCATATATTTTTAAAAAGGAAAATGCCTATAAATGCTATCGGTAAATTTGCAGCGATCATCACCAATACTTTATAAAAATTAACTTTCTGCTGCTGAAGAATGTCTAATGTAACACCGTTAAATCTGTCGATCGGATACAAGATAGAACAGAACATGAGCATCCTGAAAATATTCGCAGCCTCAGTTCCGGCATATTTACCTCCGCCCAATAATCCAACAGCAATATCTGCAGTAAAAAAAGCGATGATAATTATTGGAATAAAAGCAAACATCAACACGCCTGCATATTTTTTTGAAACAAACTTGAGATGATACATGTTATTGTTGTTATAGGCTATGGCCATTGCCGACATTCCAGTACCAACAAAACTTCTCAACGGGATCTCTACTATCTCCATTAATCTTTGCGGAAGATTGTACACGGCCAATACAGCCGGCCCTAACATAAATGTGATCACAAAAGTATTAATGCTGCTCAATAAATTTGAACTCATGTTTGTTCCTAAACTGTATTTCCCGAAATTGGCTATTTCCTTTATGCTTTCTTTTTTTCTCTTGAGGAATGACTTGATCTTTGTATACCCAAAAACCAATGCAAACAAACTGGTAAAACAGTTGGTAAGAAAATTGACGAGTAATAAATTACTCAACGTTGCCATTTTTAAAATTGTCAGGATAATGATAATAACGATCATCGAGCCGCTGTTAATTAAACGCAACCATAATATCTTTAAATAATCCTCTTCTGCAATCAATATCCAGAATGTAAAACTGTAAAATAAAGAGCTCACAAAAGTGATACCGAACCATTTAATGGCAATTATTAATTCTGGATTCTTGATCCATCCAATTGCAATAAAAAATCCTGCATTGATTAAACACATTCCTACTGTTAACGCAATGGCCAAATACCAAACCGATCCCAATACTTCAGCACCTCTTTCTACTGTTGTTCCTGCATAATATTTTACGGTTGCTGTAGTTAGGAAACCGTTGCGAATCGCATCTGCCAAGCCCAGTATCGTTAGAAAGAAAAACCATGTACCGATATCGGACTTGGTCAAACCACGGTATAAAACAGCAATCGTCAACACACTGAATCCGGAAATAACCACATTACCAACAAGTGCCAGAAAGTGTTTGTTTTTAAAATTAGAAAGTTTGATCAGTTTCATTGGGCTTTCTTTCAAGAATATTAAACTTATTAAAGTTCCTTAAAATTTGCTGAATTACTCAGAATCTTTACAAGAGTTTCGAAAGATTTTTACAATAGAAACACCATCTTTTCAAAAAAATAATAATTGCCTGAAAAAATTTCAGGGTTATCTTTATTTTATTCACAGCCAATTATATTTACTCTGTTAATTCACAAGCAAGAAACCAAAACAACATGTATAATGTATTATTAGTATCCCTGCTCGGAGAATTTGACGCGACCGGAGAAATTCCCTTTATGTTTAAACGTGCCGGGTGTACTGTAGATGTGTTTTGCTCCGCTGATTCATGGCTTCGTTCTAATAAGTATCATGATAGATGGTTTGAAACCAGTGAAATACATAATGATTTCAAAAACAAATTATTGAACCATGTTGAAGAAAATCCGGATTATTATCAATGGATCGTTCTATTGGATGATGCCGCTATCAAGTTAATGAACGAGTCTATCCAGACTGAATATCTTTTCAAAAAAATATTACCTATCACTAAAATCGAGAATAGGGCAATCCTCAGTTCCAAAATAGGCTTATCCATTATTTGTGAAAAATATTCTATCGCCACGCCTCAGTTTATCAATTATTCTGAAGAAAATAATTTGCAAAGAATCAGTCAAAAACTTCATTTTCCGATTTTATTGAAAGAAAATTTCAGTTTCTCGGGCATCGGTATTCAATATTGTGCCGATCCTTCTTTATTACAGGATTGTCTTGATAAAGTAATTAATAAAACCAATCTTGTTTTACAGGAATTTATTGAAGGTGAAGATATCGGGGTGGAAGCTTTATTCAGGGATGGTGAATTGATCACTTATAATTGTGCTCAGATATTAGCTTACATGCATAATAAATTTTCCTTTACTACAAGGAGAAGATATTATGAAGCTTTTCAATTAAAACCATCCTTCGCAGCTCACTTAAAAAAGTTTGCCATTTGGTTTTTGGTTGGGGCTGAAAATATAGTTGAATATTTTCCACTTAAGGTGCAAGCATTTTAAAGTAAAAAAAAACAAGAATGATTATTACGAAGGCTATTGCTACTTTTCTCGTAACAGCCTCAATTCTTTGCTGCATTTCTGCTTTAGTTTCTTTAACATATTTTGCGGATGGATCTGTATGATAATGGTGTATTTGATTATGACAGCATTTCTGTGATTTATAACAAAAAGATCGTTGTGAATAATCAGCTTTTACAGGTTGATAAACCCATCAGTTTCTATGTAAGAGTTGATAAAGATCAAAGTAAAAACGTAATGGTGTTTTTTGCTGATAACCTCGGTTTGATTCCGCCAAACTCAGCATTGATGGTAATTACGGATGGAGAAGGAAAACGAACAGAAGTAAGTGTTACCAACGACCTGGAACATAACACGATCATTTATTTTATCAAGCAACTTAAGAAACAGTAAACAATAAAATAAAAATACTCATGCTGATGTAAAATATCAACATGAGTATTTTTTTGTCTGAACTTTAAGATGAAAATTAAGTCAACTTTAAAAAAATATTTTATAAAAATTTCAATACTGCTTCTCCCATTGCATCAGTACCGAGAATATTTTCTTTTGTAGTATTTATATCTGCAATATCTCGTGTTCTGAAACCTTGTTTCAAAACAGCATCAACCGCATGAATAATTGCCTCTGATTCTTTTTTCAATCCGAAAGAGATATCTAATAACAAAGCAGCAGAAAGAATAGATGCTAAAGGATTGGCTACACCTTTGCCTGTAA
>CAIVCF010000035.1 GCA_903904335.1 uncultured Chitinophagaceae bacterium
AGCCTGCTTACCGTAGGCAAGTTCTTTTAACAACACTTATCAAGAAAGGCAGAGGGAATTGGCCCGATGAAGCCTTGGCAACCCACATAATCAACTCGTTTATGTGAAGGTGCCAACTCCAGTCATTAATAATGACAGAGATAAGTCAGAGTAAAGTTTGCAAATAAGTCGATATACAATCGTAATAATATTTCAAGCTCATCTGACTTCTCAGGTGAGCTTTTTTTATGCCCATCTCTGAAGCCGCTTCTGATAATCGTTGTTAAAAAAATTATCAAAAAAAATTTCAAAAAATAAAGATGAGTAACGCAACACAATTATTACAGAGCATTCCTATCGATCCTTTAACCGGTGCTATTTCCGTTCCTATTTATCAAACATCAACGTTTGTGCAGGAAGCACCGGGTGTAAATAAAGGCTATGATTATTCGAGAACAAATAATCCAACAAGAGCAACATTGGAAAGCATTGTGGCACAATTGGAAAAAGGTGCCGTTGGTGCAGCATTTGCCAGTGGACTGGCTGCCATTGATGCAGTTGTTAAATTATTGAAAAGCGGTGATGAAATAATTGCAGTTGATGATATTTACGGCGGTGCTTACCGTTTATTCACGCAGGTGTATGAACAATACGGCATCACCATCAAATTTGTTGATGCAAGTGATCACGTAAACATTTTTAATGCAGTTACTGACAAAACAAAACTGATCTGGATCGAAACACCTACTAATCCAACTTTAAAAATCGCAGACATTGAAGCCATTGCAAAGATTGCAAAAGCCAATGGCTGCTTACTTTGCGTGGATAACACTTTTGCTTCACCGGCCTTACAACAACCTCTTTCGCTGGGAGCTGATATTGTAGTACACAGTGCAACAAAATATTTGGGCGGACACAGTGATACGATTGCGGGGATTGTTGTTGTAAAGGATGCAACTCTCGGTGCAAGGATCAAATTCTTTCAAAATGCCTGCGGTGCCGTATTAGCACCCTTAGACAGTTGGTTAACGATTCGCGGCATTGAAACATTATTCCTACGCATTAAACAACATTGTTTAAATGCGCAAGCCGTTGCAGAATATTTAGAAAATCATCCTGCGGTTGAAAAAGTTTTTTATCCGGGATTAAAATCTCATCCGCATCATGATATCGCAAAAAAACAATCGAAAGGTTTTGGCGGCGTTGTTTCATTTTCTTTAAAACAGGATGAATTGAAACTTGCTGAACAATTTGTTTCCACTACTCAAATTTTCAAATTAGCAGAAAGTTTAGGCGGCGTGAAGAGTTTGATCAGTCATCCGGCAAACATGACACATAAATCCATTCCAGCTGAAACCCGAAGAGCAGCGGGTGTTGTGGACAGTTTGATAAGATTGAGTGTTGGTATTGAAGAAGTGGAAGATTTGATAGATGACCTTGAAAAAACTTTTAACCAGTTGAATAGACATTCAAGAGTACAAGAGTCCGCCTTAGGCGGAACCAAAGTTCAAGAGAACTCATTTTGCTAAGTACAAAAAGAATTAAGAATTATAAATTAAGAATTAAGAATTTTATATGGTAACGCATAAACAATTGAATATCGGATTATTCGGGTTTGGTGTGGTAGGAGAAGGTTTATATAAAGTTTTGCAGCAAACACCATCGCTGAAAGCGCAGATCAAAAAAGTGTGTATCAAACATCCGGGTAAAAAGCGTAATGCACCCGCTGAATTATTTACAACAGAAAAAAATGATCTATTGTTTGATGACAATATTAATGTTATCGTTGAAGTGATCGATGATTCGAATGCAGCATTTGAAATTGTTTCCACTGCTTTAAAAAACGGCAAAGCGGTTGTGAGTGCAAGTAAAAAAATGATAGCAGAGCATTTGCCTGAAATACTGCAATTGCAATTAGAAACAGGACAATCATTTTTGTGTGAAAGTGCTACCTGTGCTTCGATTCCCGTGATCAGGAACCTCGAAGAGTATTACGATAATGATCTACTTCATTCCATTAAAGCGATCGTGAATGGTTCTACTAATTTTATTTTGACAAGAATTTTTGAAGACAAATTAAGTTTTGCTGATGCATTGTTATTGGCACAACAATTAGGCTTTGCAGAAAGCAATCCTAAATTAGATGTGGAAGGATATGATGCCGTAAATAAATGGACGATATTATTGAACCATGCTTATGGAATTGTTGAACATCCCGATAATATTTTATTTACAGGCATTCAAAATATTCAATTAAGCGATGCAACTGTTGCCTCAGAAAAACATTATGATATTAAATTGGTGGCACAGGCTAAAAAATTAAAAGACGGAACTGTTGCTGCATTTGTACTGCCGCAATTTGTAAAGACAGATGAGCCATTATCATTTGTAAAAAATGAATACAATGGCGTAGTGATTGAAAGCGGCTTTGCAGATAAACAATTCTTTTACGGAAAAGGTGCAGGAAGTTTTCCAACGGCATCTGCTGTGTTAAGCGATATTGCCGCATTGCGTTATGATTACAAATACGAGTATAAGAAATTATATCATCATAAACCACATCGATTAAGTAATGACTTTTATGTAAAAGTGTATGTAAGTTTTGATGACTGGAAATATATTCCAAGAGAAAATTTTGAATGGATCGAAGAATGGCATGC
>CAIVCF010000036.1 GCA_903904335.1 uncultured Chitinophagaceae bacterium
TAACCATTGCAGGGATTTTTTATTGCTATAAATGAGAGAAAAAATCTCAATAACAGAATTTGATAAAAGTCAAAACTGTTTATTCTTCTAAATTAAAAAATATAAAATGTGTATATATTTTGATATTTTATACATTTTTTTAAGTATTTTGCCAATAATTATTTAAATACATATTTTTTTAATTTGTTTAATTGAAAGCTGAATCAAGACTAATACATACTTATTCAATGCATTGAGCCGTACTGAATAATATCTGATAAAGCAGCCGAACTGTATTTAATCCAATATTTTATTATACATAAATTTTTTGCCATATAGGTTTAACATTTAGCTTCTGTAGGAAATTAGAACCAAGAAGTGCATTTCTAACGCAATACTTGACAAGAAGAAAATGTTCTTGTAACCGGAAAACAGTATTAGGGTTTTCCGCTTTTTTAACCTTAAACCAAAAACAATGGTAAAAAAATTATTCACTGTATTAATGGGTATTTCAGGCACTATTTCAGCTATGAGTCAAACTGATTCTACTAAAATTGACACCACTAAAAAGGTAACTCCTCCTACTCCATCTACTACCTTTACCTATTCTGTAGATGCTTATTACAGAGCAGATTTCAATAATCAGCTCAGCAATAACAAAACCAGCTTTACCAATTCTATGAACTCTTTCGAATTGGGTATGGCTTCCATAAGAGTGGATCATTCATTTGGTAAAATTGCTGCAACTGCAGATCTTGGTTTTGGAAGAAGGGCAGAAGAATTTTCTTATAACGATGGGTCAGGATATCCAACAGGAACTGGAAACAGCTTTATTACACTTGCAGCAGTTAAACAATTATATATAAGTTATTCACCATCCTCAGCAGTAAAAATCACTTTAGGTAAATGGGCTACGCATATAGGATGGGAATTATTAGATGCATATGCGAACAGAAATTATAGCATGAGTTATGGATTTTCTTACGGACCATTCTTTCACACCGGCCTTAAGGCAGATATCTCTTTAGGTGGCAAGAGCGCTTTTATGGTTGGTATAGCAAATCCGACTGATTTTTCAACAACCACTTCGGTTAATAAAGTTGTATTGGCACAGTTCAGCACAGGTTCAAAAGATGATAAATTTAAGGCCTACTTAAATTTTCAAGGTGGAACTGGTTTCTCGCAATTTGACTTAGTATTAAATGCTGTACTGAGTAGTAAATTCAATATTGATTATGACGCAACAATAAAGTCTGTTAAAACAGCCGGTGTTACTAACAGTTGGTCAAGCAACGCATTGTATTTTAATTACGATCCTACCAGCAAATTCGGCTTAACACTACGTGGCGAATACTTTGATGACACAAAAAGTGTTGCTGGTGTTGGAAGCAGTGTATTTCAAACAACACTTTCAGGAAATATACACATCAATGGAAACCTCACCATTATCCCTGAATTCCGTTTAGACAAGGCGAAAGACAATATTTATCTAACCAGCGACGGTAAAGGAACAAAAAGCGATGGAAGCTTTATTCTTGCAGCAACATATAAATTCTAAATTTTATTACTCATCAAAAAAATGATTATGAAAAAAATTGAGGCTATCATTAGAACATCAAAATTTGAAGAGGTTAAAACCGAACTCAAAAAAATTGGCATTGATTTCTTTTCCTATTGGGAAGCTTCGGGCATTGGAAATGAACATCTGAGAGAACATCATACTTATCGGGGAACAATTTTCGATACCCAATATATTTCCCGAATTTTTATATCGATAGTATTAAAAGATGTTAATGTCAGCAAAACCATTGATTGCATTGAGAAAGCTGCCTTTACTGGTGAGATCGGTGATGGCATGATCTTCACTTATAATATTGAAGAGTCTATAAGAATCAGTAATGGTGCAAGGGGTGAAGCATCAACTGCAGGCCCTGGAGATAATATTAAAAACTAATTCATTAACCAAAAACCTTATGCTCATGTCTCGTAAAATAATATTATATACATTTTTTGCTCTCTTCACATTTAGTGCATTAAATCTCAATGCGCAAACAACAAAAGCACCCGATCCTAATGGAGGTAACACTGGTGTGTTTGCAGATATTGATACAACAGCTGCAAAAGTGGTTGACTCAATTTCAAAATCAAAAGATTCAAGTATCGCTGCATTAAATGCGACAGTGAATAAATTAGCAACAGCCGTATCAACAATAGGTAATGCTGATGGACATAATAAAGTATCTATCAACTTTGTTTGGTTGTTAATTGGTGGATTTTTAGTGTTCTTTATGCAAGCAGGTTTTGCATTGGTTGAAACCGGTCTAACTCGTGCCAAAAATGTAGCGCATACAATGGCAATGAATTTATTTATCTATCCTGCCGGTGCATTAGGATTTTTTATATCAGGTTTTGCAATTATGTTTGGAGGTATGGGTGCATTAGGAACATTAGGTGGATTTGATGGATTAAATCATGAAATTACTGTTCATCTTTTCGGGCATGACTTTGGGTTATTTGGTGCGAAAGGATTTTTCATGAATGGAATTTATGATGTAGGTGTATTAGGCTTTTTTGTATTCCAAGTTGTATTCATGGATGCAACAGCAACTATCCCTACCGGTGCAATGGCTGAAAGATGGAAGTTTGCTTCATTTGCAATATCCGGATTTTTGGTGGGTGGATTAATTTATCCAATATATGGTAACTGGGTTTGGGGTGGCGGATGGCTTTCTCAATTAGGTGTAAACTTTGGATTAGGTCATGGCCATGTTGACTTCGCTGGTTCATCAGTAGTGCATCTTTCCGGTGGCGTATTAGCTCTTGTTGGTGCAAAAATGCTTGGAGCCAGAATTGGTAAATACAATAAAGACGGTACTGTTAATGCTATTCCGGGTCATAATCTTCCAATGGCTGTTTTAGGTGCATTGGTACTTGCTTTTGGCTGGTTTGGATTTAACGCAGGCTCAACTTTGGCAGGAACAGATTTACGTTTATCAGTTGTTGCATTTAATACACTGATCGCATCTTGTGCAGGTGCATTTGCTTCTACCTTATGGATCTGGTTTGTACGTGGTTCTAAACCAGATGTTAGTATGATGGTTAACGGATTACTTGCCGGTTTAGTTGCAATAACAGCACCTTGTGCATTTGTTTCGCCGATCGGCGGATTAATCATTGGATTACTTTCAGGTATCATCGTTGTAGAAACATCTTTCTTTGTTGAAAAGAAATTAAAGATTGATGATCCTGTTGGTGCAGTTGCAGTGCATGGTGCAAATGGTCTTTGGGGTGTATTGGCTGTAGGTCTATTTGCAGATGGAACTTATGGTGATGGATTAAATGGCGTAAAAGGTGCTGTTACTGGTTTATTTTATGGAGGAGGTTCAGGACAATTTATCGCTGAATTAATCGGAGGCTTAGTTAATATTGCCTTCTTTGGTTTAGCAGGATGGTTAATGTTTAAACTACTTGATAAATTAGTTGGAAACAGAGTTGCTCCTGAAGTTGAATTATACGGATTGGATCTCCATGAAATGGGAATTGAAGGTTACTCTGGTGTTAGATTAGACAAAAATGCAGAAACACCATTGTCTAGATAAGAATATAGCAAGCAACCAAAACATGAATAAAAAAAGGGCCATCGTATGATGGCTCTTTTTTTATTTGAGATAAAATAAGTTTAATAAAAAATTATTCAACTATGCAGAATTTCTTCCTGCATTGATAATTCCGAAAGAACAACGCATTACCAATTTCTCATACGTCTGCTTAACCGGCACATCAATTAACTGCTCTTCCAGTTCACGTACTTTTGTGATGGCATATTGCTGAATAGTGATCAAAGGCAAAACAATTCTTTCCCGCATTTGAATCGACAATTGATCCACCGGATAATCAGCCATCAATTCTGTATGCCCTGAAAGCTTTTGTACATATTGTTTTGTGAGTTCATATTCTTCATGAATTTTATTCCATATCTCTCCATACACTGGATGTGTTGACAAGAAAGAAGTAAGCGGAAAAAAACACTTCTGCATCGCCATCTCAGAATTATCAATTAATGTTTTGAAGAATAAAGATCGATGATACATTTTTTGCAATTCATCCCACTTGCCTTGTTTTTCCAATTGCTGCAGAGCTGTACCTACTCCGTAATATCCGGTAACATTCTGTTTTAATTGACTCCACGCTCCCACAAATGGAATCGCACGCAGATCTTTTAAATTAATTTTTGAAGAAGCTCCTCTTTTCGCCGGCCTGCTGCCAATATTTGTTTCTGAATAAAAACGTAAAGGACTTGCGTGTCCTAAATATTCAATGAAGTAAGGATGTTCTTTCAACTGAATATATGATTGATAACTTTCTTCAGCCAATGATTGCAATAATTTCTCTTCATTTGGAAGTAATGTGACTTCATTATTTTTCAGCAGGTCATTATAAATCCCTGCATCAATCATCTGTTCAATGTTATACTGTGCTGCATCGATTGTCCCGAAATTAGAACTCACTGTTTGCCCCTGAATGGTTAATTGTATTTCTTTATTTGCAATATTCTTTCCCATGGAAGCATAGAACTGATGCGTTTTTCCACCACCTCTTGCAGGCGGACCACCACGACCGTCAAAGAACACGACATCAACATTATATTTTTTTGATACAGTAGTCAATTCTTCTTTCGCTTTATAAATACTCCAGTTGGCCATCAGATAACCACCATCTTTTGTACCGTCAGAAAAACCAAGCATGATCGTCTGCTTGTTCTTTCTCATTTCTACATGTTTTCTGTACACTTTATTTTCATATAATTCAACCATCACTGCAGCAGCGTTTTGCAGGTCATCCACCGTTTCAAATAAAGGAACAATATCAACAGATAATTCTTCACTCTTCCATCCGCTTAATAATAATAATCCGAAAACTTCTATCGCATTCAATGCAGAATTACACTGACTGATGATATATCGGTTGCAACCTGCTTCACCGTTACGTTGCTGGATATTTTTGATAGCGGTCATCACATCCAAAGTATCTCTGTGTACATCATCTGTAATAAAAATATTATTACCTACAGTAGTTGTAATATTTGTAAGCAGTTCTATTTTTTTTGAAGAAGGTAAACTACTGTAATCAGCAGGAAGGGCTTCTGTATTTAAAGCGATGGCTTCCAATACTTTTTCATGTACGCTGCTGTCCTGGCGAATATCTAATGAAGCAAAATGCAAACCAAATAGTTCTACCTTGTTAATCAATGAATCAATCAGATCAACGAACAAATTATTGTTCTCATAAATCAATAGGTGTTTGATATTTTTTAAGGTTACGAGTATTTCTTCTTTGCTGAGATCTAAATCATGTCCCGGAATAAATAAATGTTCATACAATTTCTTTTCCAATTGAAACAATAAAATATCTACTCCTTTAAATGTCAATCTGCGTTTGAGTTTCCGAACATCGAGATAATAAGATTTAATGATGCTTCCTCTTAAAGCTTCAGCAACATGCAGTGTCGTATCTGTTTTCACAAATGGATTACCATCTCTGTCTCCACCCGGCCAAAATCCCATCCTTACAATCGGGTTATCATAATCAACTGAATCGTGAAAATGATCTTTGATGAATGAAATAATCCTTCCCGCTGCTGGATAAAAAATATTTTCCAGATACCATATTAAACTTACAGCCTCATCATAAGGTGTGGGCTTTTGCTGTTGAAAGAAAGGCGTTCTTCCCAATTGCTGTAGGTAAGTATATATATGATGTTCGTTATTAGTGTTAACTGCCGAAGAAAGATCATGAATGATACTTAAAACTGCACCGCGATAAAATTGTGTTGGATGTGCAGTGAGCACCAACTGAATATTGAAATCTTTTAATTTATTTTTTAATGCATCTTCTTTATGTTGTTGTTCAACAGCAACAGCTAAATTTTTCAATGTTCCCTTCCCGCTCATATCATGGATTTGTTTGAATGCAGCATCTTCCAGTGCATCAAACAAAACAACCTGGCGCTCGATATATTGTACAAACCGAAACAGAATATCTAATTTTTCCTGTTCACTTTTTACAGAAGTTTGTTTTGCAAAAAATTCCTCGACAATTTCAACAGGGCTTTGTTTTTTCTTATAACCTTCCTCACAATTCAATAACAATAATGAAACGAGAATACCGGTCTTTTCAATACGATGAAAAGGCAACGAAGTAAACAAACTGTTGTATAATTGAAACTTGATACCTACCAGATTTTTGAAAGTCTGCAGGTTTGAGTTGTTCGACATAATTTTTTGTTTTACCAATTGAAGGCAGGCGATCTTCAGGCTTGAAAATTAATAAAATTTTGTAAGAGTATTTAGATTTCCTTTATCTTCGTGACCATAGTAATGAAAAAACAGCAAAAAATACCATTCTTCCTTAACATAAGCACATCTGTGTTTATGGCTGTAATTACAGTTACAACCACTACGTTTACCCTTTAAGGGTAATATATTTCCATATCATCAATCGGGCATAACGCTGTTTATCTTTGTAAAGATTTATTCATATATTTTTCAAAATAGTTTTCATGAAAGTTTTAAAGTTTGGTGGTTCTTCTGTAGCAAATGCAGAAAATATCAAAAAAGTTGTTGCTATCATCAGGCAACCCCAATATAAAAAATCAGTTATTGTATTCTCTGCTTTTGGAGGCGTGACTGATCTATTAATAAAAACAGGAACCGATGCTTCTCTTGGTAATGAAGCATATAAGGAAACCTTAACTGCTTTAGAAAAAAATCATATCGAAACTGCAAAAGGTTTATTGCCGGTAACAACACAAAGCAGTTGCCTCAGCAATATCAAACAACAATTCAATGAACTGGAAGATATTTGTGAAGGTGTTTTTAGATTAGGTGAATTATCCAAACGTACACAAGATCGTATCATCAGTTTCGGTGAATTGCTTTCGTCAAAAATCATCCATGCATATTTACAATCCACAAATGTAAATAGTGAATGGATAGACAGCAGATATCTTATCAAGACAAATAGCAATTTTGGTTTTGCTGCTGTTGATTTTTCAATTACAAATAAATTAATCTCTAAAAAAATCAGTTCATCATCTCATTCATTATTCATTGCTCCCGGCTTTGTTGCAAGTGATGCAGATAACCATACAACAACATTAGGGCGTGGGGGTTCTGATTATACAGCATCCATTTTTGCAGCCGCATTAAATGTGGAAGATTTGGAAATATGGACGGATGTTAATGGCATGATGACCGCAGATCCACGATGGGTAAACAATGCAAGAACAATAACGCATACATCTTATCGCGAAGCGATGGAGTTATCTCATTTTGGTGCGAAAGTAATTTACCCACCAACCATTCAACCTGCGATGCATAAAGGAATTCGCATTTGGGTAAAGAATACTTTTGAACCTGATGCTTATGGAACATTGATTGAAGAATTTACAAAAGAAGAGGGGGAAATAATCACCGGCATTTCAAGTATCAATCATATTTCTTTGTTGAGTTTGGAAGGAAGCGGTATGGTGGGCATTCCCGGTTTTTCAAAAAGATTATTTGAAGCATTGGCGAATGAAAAAGTAAATGTGATCCTTATCACACAAAGCTCTTCAGAGCATTCTATTTGTGTTGGTGTTAATTCTGCAGATGCAGCAAAAGCAAAAAAAACAGTAGATCATGCGTTTGATTATGAAATAAAAACAGAAAAAGTTGAACCGTTAAGAGTTGAAGAAGATTTATCCATCATTGCCTTGGTGGGTGACAGAATGCGCCACCATCCGGGTATTGCCGGAAGAATGTTTCACTCACTGGGAAGAAACGGTATCAATATCCGCGCCATTGCACAAGGCTCATCTGAAAGAAATATTTCTGCTGTTGTAGCACACAACGATATTAAAAAAGCAGTGAACGTTTTACACGAAGCTTTTTTTGAAACAACACACAAACAATTAAATGTTTTTATCGTGGGTGCTGGAAATGTGGGCGGAAAATTATTGGCACAAATAAACCAACAACAAGATTATTTATTGCAGAATTTGAATTTACAAGTACGTGTAAGCGGAATCGCCACCAGCAAAAAAATGTTATTTGTAGAAAATGGAAATGAAATTGATCTGACAAATTGGAAAGATAATTTATTACAAAGCCAATCGATGGATTTAGAAAATTTCGTAAACACCATCATCTCAAAAAATTTACGAAACAGCGTTTTTGTTGATGTAACTGCGAATGCTGAAGTTGCCTCAGTCTATGATAAACTGCTGGCTAAAAGTATTTCAGTAGTTGCCTGCAACAAAATCGCAGCATCATCAGCTTATGTCAATTACAAAAAATTAAAATCATTGGCAAAAGAATTCAATGCATTATATCTTTTTGAAACCAATGTGGGCGCAGGTTTACCAGTAATAGGAACTTTAAATGATCTGATCAAAAGCGGAGATAAAGTAAATAAAATTCAGGCAGTTTTATCCGGTACCTTGAATTTTGTTTTCAATAATTATGACGGATCAAAACCATTTGCACAAATTGTAAAACAAGCACAGGATGAGGGTTATACTGAACCTGATCCGCGTTTGGATTTGGGTGGAACGGATGTAATGAGGAAAATAATGATACTTGCCCGTGAAGCCGGAGAAAAAATTGAAATGGAAGATATTACCAATAATAGTTTTTTACCTGCATCCTGTTTTAAAGGAAGTGTTGCAGATTTTTATGTTGAAATGGAAAAGCACGAATCTCATTTCAAATCTTTATACGATGCAGCAGCAAAAGAAAAATGCAAATTAAAATTTGTTGCTAAATATGAAAATGGAAAAGCTGTTGTTGGTTTGCAACATATTCCTTCTAATTCTGATTTCTATCATTTATATGGCAAGGATAATATTGTTTTATTTTACACACAACGTTATCCTGAACAACCATTGGTAGTAAAAGGTGCCGGTGCCGGTGCTGATGTAACTGCAAGCGGTGTATTTGCTGACATTATAAAGGCCTCCTAAATCCTCCGAAAGAGGACTTAAAAAAAGTTTCAAAAATGAATCAATTTATAAAAAAATATTACGATGCTTTAATCACCCCTTCGGGGGGCGGGGGGGCTGTAACCGTTTTAAGTCCGGCAACAGTTGCAAACATTGTTTGCGGTTTTGATATTTTAGGTTTTGCGTTGAACGAACCGAATGATGAATTCACTATTTCATTCAGTGATGAAAAAGGTGTTACCATTATTAATGATGATGAATATAACTTGCCTCTTGATTCAGAAAAAAATGTTTCAGGCGCTGCATTATTAGCACTACTCGATGAAACGCCCGATATCAAAGGTTTTCAGCTCATTAGCAAAAAAAATATTAAACCCGGAAGTGGTATCGGTAGCAGTGCTGCAAGTGCAGCAGGTGCTGTTGTTGCGGCGAATTATTTATTGGAAAATCGTTTTAGCAAAGAAGATCTCGTTCGCTTTGCCATGTTTGGCGAAAAAGTTGCAAGCGGTGTAAAACATGCTGATAATATTGCTCCTGCAATTTATGGCGGCGTTACTTTAATCCGTTCCATTTTTCCGTTAGACATTGTTAGCATTGATGCACCTGAATTACACGTTACTGTTGTACATCCGCAAATTGAAGTGAGAACTGCTGATGCACGCCAAATTTTAAAACAACGTGTATTATTAAAAGATGCCATCAAACAATGGGGAAATATTGCCGGGTTAGTTGCAGGCTTTTTAAAACATGATTATGATTTAATCGGCAGAAGTCTGGAAGATGTAATTATCGAACCCGTTCGAAGTATTTTAATTCCCGGTTTTGATGAAATAAAAAAGAAATGCAAAGAAGCCGGGGCATTGGGTGGCGGTATTTCAGGATCAGGCCCTTCGATTTTTATGTTAAGCCAAAATGCAGTTGCAGCAAAGGTTATAGAAGCAGTGATGAAAGAAGTATATAACAATATGGGTTTGGCATATCATACACATGTAACAACACTTAATCAACAAGGCGTGAAATTAATTTCTGCCTAATAAAGAAATTTTTATGTTGCAAACTGCAAATCATTATTCATCATTTCTTGCGTCGCACACTTGTACTGTTGAAATTTTACTGAACAGAATTTTGAACCACAAAGGCGCAAAGACACAAAGCTTCACGAAGGAATTCTTTGTGCTACTTTGTGACTTAGTGGCTTAGTGGCTTAGTGGTTCACAAAAAAGGTTCCTCAAAGTTCAGAACGCTGAAGTGTGCGACGCAACAAAAGCTTAATAAATATTCAAAAGCTAAGTACAAAAAATAACAATGAATTATTATAGTTTAAATCATAACTCACCGCGTGTAAATTTTGCTGAAGCTGCATTACGCGGACAAGCACCTGATAAAGGTTTATACTTTCCGGAACATATTCCGCAACTGCATAAAAGTTTTATTGAAAACATTAAATCGTTTTCAAAAGAAGAAATTGGTTTTGCTATCATGAAACCTTATGTTGGTGAAACCATTACTGACGTTGATTTACAGCATATCATTAATGAAACCATCAACTTCGATTTTCCATTGTTAAAAATTACTGATAATATTTCTGCATTAGAATTATTTCACGGACCAACATTGGCATTCAAAGATGTGGGTGCAAGATTTATGAGCAGATGTTTGGGCTATTTTAATCGTCATGCTTATCATAAAACAACGGTATTGGTTGCAACATCAGGTGATACAGGCGGTGCAGTTGCCAATGGATTTTTGGGCGTTGATGGTGTTGATGTAATTATTTTATACCCGTCAGGTAAAGTAAGTAAGATCCAGGAATTGCAATTAACAACGCTCGGACAAAATATTACTGCATTAGAAGTGAGTGGAACATTTGATGATTGTCAGGCCATGGTAAAACAGGCATTCATGGATAATGACTTGAATCAAAAGATAAATTTGACTTCTGCCAATTCCATCAACGTTGCAAGATGGCTGCCGCAACAATTATATTATTTTTTCGCCTATCAACAATGGCAGGAAGATGAAGCGCCAATTATTTCTGTTCCCAGTGGAAATTTTGGAAATATTTGTGCAGGAATTTTAGCACACATAAGTGGATTACCTGTAAAACATTTTATTGCTGCATGTAATGCCAATGATGTTGTTCCGCAATATTTACAAACGGAACAATATTCACCAAAACCAGCCATAGCAACCATTTCCAATGCAATGGATGTTGGTAATCCGAGCAATTTCATTCGTGTATTGGAATTATTCAATAACCAATTCAGTTCATTGAAAAATAAAATGAGCAGCATTAGTGTTGATGATGCAACAACTTCACAAACCATTAAAGATGTGTATCAGCAACATCATTATACATTAGATCCGCATGGTGCTGTTGCTTATTATGCTTTGGAAAATTATTTACAAACAAACAGTGGCAAAGGTTTTATTTTAGAAACAGCACATCCTGTAAAATTTTCTGATACCGTTGAAGATGCTATTGGAATATCGATCGAGTTTCCTGAACAAGTGCAACATTTATTATCAGCCGAAAAGAAAAGCATTTTTATGCAGGCTGATTTTAATAATTTCAAGGAATGGCTGATGAATAGATAAGTTTTTTGCCACAGATTACACGGAGAAACACAGAATGTTTTTTATAAATTATTTATCCGTGTTATTCTGTGCTTCCGTGGCAATAAATAATTCACGAAGTGAATAAAAAATCATTAGTTTGGTTAAATTAGTGGAATGCAAAAAAATCATTGGGCTGTATTTTTATCAAACAATTCCGATACTCAATTCTTTGCACAACAAATTTTAAATGGCAAAGCAGTTGAACCATTTACCGCATTCACTGGTTTGAAAGGTATTTTATTCTCTCCTATTTTATTAAATGAATTGATTGAAGAAGAATCACGCAGAGATTATTCTGAAGTAACAAAGAATATCAACCGCCAACTCAAATCATTATCCAGCGGAGAACAGAAAAAAGCTTTACTGGCTTATGTTTTAGCGCAGCAACCTGATTTTATTATTTTAGATAATCCATTCGATAATCTCGACAAATCATCGCAGCAATCCTTAAAAGAAATGCTTGTTGAAATTGCCGAACATATATCTCTCATTCAATTAATCAATAGAAAAAAAGATATACTTCCGTTTATTAATAATGCTGTTGTTCTCGAAGAAAATAATACACTCAGTTTTGTAAATGATATTGCAGCATTCATCGATCAACACGATAATGGTGCAACAAATATTTATTCAAAAAAAGTTCCCGAACCTATTCATCATTTCAAAATTGATACAACAACACTTATCCAATTCAATAATGTAACAGTTCAATATGACGAAAAAATAATTGTAAAAAATATTAACTGGATCATTAGAGCTGGTGAGTTTTGGCAATTGGTTGGACCAAATGGTTCAGGCAAAACAACATTACTCACCATGATCACTGGCGACAATGTAAAAGGCTATGGTAAAGACTTTGAATTGTTCGGCAGAAAAAAAGGAACAGGTGAAACTGTTTGGGAAATAAAAAAGTTGATAGGTTATGTAACGCCATCGATGACCGATCTCTTCAGCACACGCCACACTTTGGAAGAAATGATCGTTTCCGGTTTTTACGATTCCATCGGTTTATACATCGTACCCACCGAAATGGAATTGCGTTTAGCCAACGAGTGGTTGCAATTAATAGAAATGGATCATTTAAAACATACCGCATTCTGCGAACTCTCACTGGGCCTGCAACGCAAAGTATTAATTGCAAGAGCCATGGTAAAACACCCGCCGGTATTGATTTTGGACGAACCTGCATTCGGCCTCGACGATCACAACACAGCCATGGTAACAGCACTCATCAATAAAATCGCAGCAGAAAGCAGAACATCTATTTTATATGTTTCGCATCGAACAGAAGATGGTATTACACCACAATTTATTTTTGAATTGATACCAACTGAAAGTGGATCGATTGGTGTGGTGAAATAATTTTTTTACCGGCTGTTGTTTTCATGGCATCACCTGTTGCGTCGCACACTTCAACATTCAGAACTTTATTGACATTTTTTTTGAACCACAAAGCAATACAAGCAAAGTAATGTTCATTTAAATAAATTACTAATTTTTATAGCTTAAATTTACTAAATTTAATAGTATACAATATTTTAATTCACTACCTTTGTTTCTCAAATAATTTTACACTTAAAATATCAAATTATGTCAAAAGTTACAGAAGCACAATTAACAGTTACTGGTAAATCTCGTAAAGAGTATAAGTTTAATATTTATACTTTAGATACAAAGTTCGTTAAAGCTGGGGCTATTTATATCTTTACCAAACGTATAAAACAATCAACAGGAGATAATTATAACCATGATTTTGTTTATTGTGGTAAAACAGAAGATTTATCTACGAGATTTGATAATCACCACAAAGAAGATTGCATAAAAAAGAACAACGCAAACTGTATTTGTATTTTACAAGTTGAAACAGAAAAAGAAAGAACTACTATTGAAGAAGATATTTTAAAAGGTAATAATTTTAGGTGCAACGATATGCTTAATTAATTTTTTTGCCAATTTGAGCAAAATTTACAACCCGACTCAACATTAAGATTTTTGTTTTATGTGAGGGTTTGCGCGAGATTTTGAAGTTGCGTATATTTAAGTAATAAATGTACACAATTTGAATCAACTTAATAATATAAAGTGAGTATGAAACTTCAAACGAAAAAAATTATTGCAAGGGAATTTCTTGTTTTAATAGTAACTGTAATCATTGCTTCAATTTCTTTTGTATTAATTTATCCTTACAATTCTTATCGTCAAAATCAACTTGATAAGTTAACTGACACAATTTATTCTAAATCGAAACTTGCAGATAGCTTAGCTAATTCCTACAATATTTGGAGCATTCAGCAACAAAAAGACCCATTAAAAGATTTGTATAATGAATTTAATTCACAATTAAATTTAGCTAAGAATTATGATGAATTTAAGCAAGTAATGTCCGATCAAAAAAATAGACAAGTATTCTTTAATGAATTTAATCCAAAAATAAATCTTGCAAAAAGTTTTAATGAGTTTGATGAGGCTTTAGGTTTTAAAAAGGACAATCAATCACAAGATGATCCATTCGCAAAGTATGGCGGAAAAATTATTTCAACAGATGCTATTGGTAAAAAAAATACTGATTCATCTACTCCAAAACCTGTAACTGATTATATAGATAATGTTTATAAAGCACTTAAATTAAAAGTAGGTGGATTTGATGTTACACCCGATGATTTTAGAAAAGCAATAACAACAGATAATAATTATAGAAATAATGTCTACAAAGCTCTTAAAGCAGAAATTGATGGTTTTAGTAAAACTCCCAGTGAATTTTCTGATGCAATAGAATTAAAAAAAAGCGAAACTTCAACCGCTGAAAAACCTCGTACATCTTTGGATGGAATATCCCTCTCTTCTTCAAATAAAAAAGGAAATGATGTAATTCCTTATTACTCGGAAATAAAAAAACAAGCCGATAAAATTTACAAAGAAATAGACACCTTAAATAAAGACAAAGAATTTATTCAGTCAAAAATATTTTCTGCAAAAGAACAAACTCATTTTGCCACAATTATTTTTATAATTTTTTTATCACTTCTATTTATTGTACGCTATATCTTTTACAGTATTAAATGGAGCATAAAAACTTTGCAACAAAACATACAATAATTTATCATAAAAAATAACAAGGATAGCTATGAGCACAGAATATTTAGAAAGCCAGATTGATGACCTTACTTCCAGAGTTGAAGATTTGGAAAAAATAATTAAAGAATTAAAAAGCTTAATTCCTGAAAATTTAGATCAGAAGTTAAAAAAAATAAATTCAAAATTGGATGATATGCAAAGTTCTATTGACGATTTAGAAAATCCATAACTCACGTTGGGCAGGATTTGTAATCCTATCAAATAATTAAAGTAATTCCAATGAACCCGAGAGTTAAAGAAGTTGTTTATGAAAGCCCGTATAAATTAGTTGTTACTTTTCTTAACGACGAGGTAAAACTATTTGATATACAACCCTATCTTCAATATCAGGTTTACGAATTATTGAAAGATGAATCTATTTGTAAAAAAGCATTTGTGCAACATGGTACAGTAGTTTGGAATGACGAAATAGATATGGACCCTGACAGATTATATCTTGAAAGTAAATCTTTAGCTGTGATTGAATAATTTTTAATTAAAAAAGGTATTCTCAAAAAAGAGTCAGGCATCTGCAAGATGGCTGACTCTTTTTTGCTCCGTAATGAACAGAACGTACAAGTGAGTGACACAAGGAACGATGCTATGAAATATTTTGGTTCGTAAAAAATTAATTCACTCCCATCATCTTCAAACAAACCGGTTTATCAACCTGAATTTGATTAGGCATTGCCACCAGCATTCCTGTACTTTTCATGATATTGAAAACAACAATATTATTTGTATCACGATTGGCTACCAATAAAAATTTTCCTGTTGGATCGATCGTAAAATTTCTCGGATGAATTCCCAACACAGATTGATGTCCTAACTCAGTCAACAAACCTGTTGAGCCCACTCTGAAAATACTGATATCATTGGCTTTGGCACGATTGGTTGTATATAAATATTGTCCGTTGGGTGTGATATGAATATCTGCGCTGCCCTTGTCTTCTTTACCACCTGTGTTATCCGATATGATGGTTTGAATTTCTGTTAACACGCCATCATTGTATTGATACGCAATTATTTTTCCGCTTAACTCATTAATTAAATACGCATATTTTTTATTGGGATGAAAAGTAATGTGTCGCGGGCCTGAACCATCCGGAACATCAGTAGTTACTGCTTCTTCATTCAATGGCTGCTGATCGTTTTTGGAATCAAATTTATATTGATATACTTTATCGGTTCCCAGATCATTGGCAAAAACATATTTTCCATCAGGAGAAAAAGTTGCACAATGCACATGCGGTTTTGATTGGCGTTCGAAATTGGTGCTGTAACCCTGATGATCGATCGTTTGTGCCAATGGCATCAAACTGCCGTCAGCATTGGTTTTCAGCGCACTTAAATTTCCGCCGCTGTAATTGGCAACAACGATCCATTTGCCCATTGTATCCACATCAACATAACAGGGATCATCACCACCGCTTTCTGTTTTATTTAAAAAAGTCAATGCACCTTTTTTCTTATCAAATGAAAATGCACTCACTTCACCGGGTTTGTCTTTATGATTTTCATTCGTTACATACACAAATTTTTCATTTTTTGTGATGGCAATATATTCAGGATTGGTCGTGCCGCTGAACTTACTTACAAAAGTTGTTGCGCCTGTTGTTGAATTAAATTTATATACATGAATATCGGTTGTATAAGTTCCAATCAACAAATAAGAGTCTTTGCTTTGCGCAAATGCAACAACAGTTATCAAAGAAAATAAAAAGGCAAGTATCTTTTTCATACGTATCATTTGAAAAACAAGTTAGCAAATTAAGCGCACTTGAAAGAGGCTTACCTTGAATAATTTTAGTGAAACATTATTTCAGGGTTTTTATTCGATAAATTTGGAAATATAATTACGGGAAATGAATATCATCAATTTCGAATTCAAAGCAAGAGCAAACAATATAAAACAAGCGGAAGAAAAATTGTTACAACTCAATCCCATCTTCAAAGGTGAAGATCATCAAACAGATACTTATTTCAATGTAGAAAAAGGAAGATTGAAATTGCGTGAAGGAAATATTGAAAATGCGTTGATCTGGTACGACCGACAAAATACTGCCGATGCAAAACAATCAAATATTATTTTATACCAGCACCAGCCATCTCCGTCTTTAAAAAATATACTCATCAAAGTACACGGCATAAAAGTTGTTGTCGATAAAACAAGAAAAATTTATTTCATCGATAATGTAAAATTTCATTTCGATATTATTGAAGGTTTGGGAACATTCATCGAGGTAGAAGCCATTGACAGCAATGGTTCCATAGGAATAGAAAAGTTAAAAGAACAATGCAGTTATTATTTTGATTTCTTTGAATTGCATCATGCTGATTATGTAAACAATTCATACAGTGACTTACTTCTTGATAAAAATTAATTTTTATGTTCAGCATTGAACTGAAAGTACAAGTGTGCGACGCAAGAAAAGTTTAATTAAAATACAAAAGCCGGTTACATAAAAAACAAAAAAGCCATCTCAAATAAATGAGATGGCTTTAATTTTATTTGAATTGGATCTTTATTCGAATTTAAGATCCAAACCTAAACCTCTTAATTCATGCACCAATACATTGAATGATTCAGGCACACCTGCTTTTGGAATATTATCACCTTTTACAATTGCTTCATAAGTTTTTGCACGGCCGATAATATCATCAGACTTCAATGTCAGTAATTCCTGCAAGATGTTGGCTGCACCATAAGCTTCAAGTGCCCATACTTCCATTTCACCAAAACGCTGACCACCGAATTGTGCTTTACCACCCAATGGTTGTTGTGTGATTAAACTATATGGTCCGATAGAACGTGCATGCATTTTATCATCCACCATATGGTGTAATTTGATGATATAGATAACACCCACAGTTGCTTTCTGGTGGAAGCGTTCTCCTGTTTCACCATCATACAAATAAGTATGACCGTTTAAAGGAATATCTGCTTTCTTACAATAATCTTCGATCTCAGTTGTTGATGCACCGTCAAATATCGGCGTTGCAAAACGCACACCCAACTTTGTTCCGGCCCATCCTAAGATTGTTTCATAGATCTGTCCTAAGTTCATACGTGAAGGCACCCCTAATGGATTCAACACAATATCAACCGGTGTTCCATCTTCCATGAAAGGCATATCTTCTGCACGAACGATCTTGGCAACGATTCCTTTGTTACCGTGACGACCCGCCATTTTATCACCTACTTTCAGTTTACGTTTAACAGCGAGATAAACTTTAGCGAGTTTCAATACACCGGCTGGTAATTCATCACCAATTGAAATATTGAATTTCTCTCTCTTGTATCTGCCTAACTCTTCATTATACTTAATACTGTAGTTGTGTAATAAAGTGTTGATCTGATCATCGGTGTGCTTATCACCTGTCCAACCTAATGGATTGATGTTTTGATAATCGATCACTGCTAAATTCTTAGCATTGAACTTAGCACCCTTACCGATCAATGATTCACCAAAGTTGTTGCTAACACCTGCAGATGCTTTATCCTTTAAAAGAATTTGTAGTTTACCTAACAATTGTTCTTTTACATCTTCCACATTTTGCTGATGTACTTTCTCAACTTTTTCCAATTGTGCTTTTTCACGGATCTTCCCATTCTTATCTTTCTTCGCACGTTGGAATAATTTCTTATCGATCACCACACCTTCAGTTCCGTTTGGTGCTTTTAATGAAGCATCTTTTGCATCACCTGCTTTATCACCGAAGATGGCACGCAATAATTTTTCTTCTGGAGTTGGATCTGATTCTCCTTTTGGAGTGATCTTACCAATTAAAATATCTCCTTCTTTGATTGTTGCACCAATTCTTATGATACCATTCTCATCCAGATCTTTTGTTGCTTCTTCAGAAACGTTGGGTATATCCGGTGTTAACTCTTCTTCACCCAATTTGGTATCGCGAACTTCTAATTCATATTCATCAATGTGAACTGAAGTAAACAGATCTTCACGAACAACTTTTTCATTGATAACGATCGCATCTTCAAAATTGTAACCTTTCCAAGGCATGAAAGCAACCTGTAAATTTCTTCCCAATGCTAATTCACCGTCAATGGTTGCATAACCTTCAGTTAAGAAATCTCCTTTCTTCACTTTTTGTCCTTTCTTCACAGCAGGATTCAGGTTGATACATGTTGCCTGATTGGTCTTTATGAACTTTGTTAATTTATATACCTGCAGATCATCATCAAAACTGATCAAACGATCAACATCATTTCTGTCATAACGAACATGAATTTCATTTGCATCAACAAACTCAACAATACCATTACCTGTTGCATGAATTTGAATTCTTGCATCACGTGCAGCCCTTCCTTCCAAACCTGTTCCTACTACTGGAACCTGCGGACGAATTAATGGAACAGCCTGACGTTGCATGTTTGATCCCATCAATGCACGGTTGGCATCATCATGTTCTAAGAATGGAATTAATGAAGCACTCAAACCAACGATTTGGTTTGGAGCAACGTCCATATATTCTACTTCCTCTTTATCAAGGATTGGGAAATCACCTGTTTGACGAGAAACAACTTTATCTTCAGCAAACTCACCTTTATCAGTTAAAGGAGAATTACTTTGAGCGATCTTAGCACTATCTTCTTCTTCAGCACTTAAGAAAGTCAATTGTTTCATGTTTACTTTACCATTTTCTACTTTACGATAAGGTGTTTCAATGAAACCCATATCATTGATAGTAGCATGAACGCATAAAGTAGAGATCAAACCAATGTTTGGTCCTTCTGGTGTTTCGATGGTACACAAACGACCGTAGTGAGAATAGTGTACATCACGAACTTCAAAGCCTGCTCTTTCTCTGCTCAAACCTCCGGGCCCTAATGCTGAAATACGACGTTTGTGCGTGATTTCAGAAAGCGGATTTGTTTGATCTAAGAATTGTGATAATTGTGATGTACCAAAAAATGAATTGATCACTGATGATAAAGTTCTCGCATTGATCAGATCAACAGGGGTGAATACTTCATTATCACGAACGTTCATTCGTTCACGAATGGTACGAGCCATACGTGCTAAACCAACGCCGAATTGAGCATACAATTGTTCACCAACAGTTCTTACACGACGATTGCTCAAATGATCGATATCATCAATTTCTGCTTTGCCGTTTGTTAAGCGCACCAGATATTTAATGATCTCAATAATATCTTGTTTAGTTAATACTTTCTTTTCCAACGGATAATCCAGACCTAATTTTCTGTTGATCTTGTACCGACCAACTTCACCCAGATCATAACGTTTATCAGAGAAGAATAATTTATCGATAATACCACGTGCAGTTTCATTATCAGGAGCATCAGCACCACGCAATTGGCGATAAATATGTTGCACCGCTTCTAACTCACTGTTCGAAGTATCTTTATTTAATGTGTTATAGATAATTGCGTAATCGCCACCCACATCTTCTTTCTGAATGAATACGCTCTTTACATCCATTTCAACAATGGTGTCAATCGCAGCTTCATCCAAAACAGAATCACGTTCCAACACAATTTCATTACGCTCAATACTTACTACTTCACCTGTATCTTCATCAACAAAATCTTCTACCCATGTACGTAATACACGTGCAGCTAATTTTTTGCCGATATGATTTTTCAATAATTTTTTATCTGCTTTTACTTCATCGGCCATTCCGAATAATTCGAGAATGTCTTTATCCGTTTCAAAACCTATAGAACGTAATAAAGTAGTTACAGGGAATTTTTTCTTACGGTCGATGTAAGCATACATCACGTTATTGATATCGGTAGCAAATTCCATCCACGCACCTTTAAAAGGAATCACACGTGCAGAATAGATTTTTGTTCCGTTTGGATGTATGGACTGACCGAAGAATACTCCCGGAGATCTGTGTAATTGAGATACAACAACACGTTCAGCTCCGTTCACCACAAAAGTACCGCGTGGTGTCATATAAGGAATGTTACCTAAGAATACATCCTGTACAATGGTTTGGAAATCCACATGCTCTTCATCGTTACAGCTTAAACGAAGTTTGGCTTTTAACGGAACAGCATACGTCAACCCACGTTCCATACATTCTTCAATAGAATAACGGGGTGGATCGATGAAATAATCCAGAAATTCTAATACGAATATATTACGTGTATCTGTAATAGGAAAATTGTCCTTGAATACACGGAATAAACCTTCGTTGTTACGCTTATCAGGCGTAGTTTCCAACTGAAAGAATTCTCTGAAAGATTGTAACTGAATGTCGAGGAGATCAGGAGTTTCAGCTAAGTTTTTAGTCTTGCCAAAGCTGATCCTGGTGTTCAATGTTGTTGTTGACATAGTATTTTGTAAAACCGGTTTTAGCTAAATAAATGAAGAGAACTTATCATTCTCCATGCCTGAAAAAAGATAGAACGGAATTTAATGGCCACAACCGAACTATCCGCTGCTAATTAGCCCTAAATTAAAAGGACTGCAAAAGTACGGAATGCAACGGAATGGCAAAATCAAATTTTGCGCAATACATTATTTGCGGTATTTACCCACCTCGGCAATCAAATCAAAATAAAACCCCACGCTAACGTGGGGTTTATAATGTTAGAAACAGCCTGATTATTTCAATTCAACATCAGCACCGGCTTCTTTCAGCTTAGCTACTAATTCGTCAGCTTCAGCTTTAGAAATGCCTTCTTTTACTGCTTTTGGTGCGCCATCAACTAAATCTTTAGCTTCTTTCAAGCCAAGACCTGTTAATTCTTTAACTATTTTAACAACAGTTAATTTGCTTGCGCCACCGCTTTTCAGAATAACATCGAAAGATGTTTGTTCAGCAGCAGCAGCACCGCCACCATCGCCACCTGCGGCAACAACCACTGCAGCAGCTGCTGCAGGTTCAATACCGTATTGAGTTTTCAATACATCTGCTAATTCCTGTACTTCTTTTACTGTTAAGCCTACTAATTGTTCAGCTAATGTTTTTACGTCTGCCATATTATTAAATTTTTTCCGCCTTCATCGCTTTTGCTCCGGCGGATGTTTTAAAAAAATTTGCCTTTATTAACCCTCAGGCCTGGGTTGTTTTATTTGTAATAATTAAACGCGTAATTATTCAGCAACTGCAGTTTCTGCTTGCTTTTCGTGATGATGCAATAATGCAGCCAATACACGTTTAGCAGGAGATTGCAATAGGCCGATCACTTCACCAATCAATTCATTCTTGGTCTTGATCTGAGTCAATGCCTTCAACTGATTATCGCCACTGTAAATATCGCCATTGATAAAAGCTGCTTTTAAAACAGGTTTTTCACCATTGCTTGATTTACGGAAAGATGAAATAATTACAGCTGGTTCTTTTGGATTTTCAGAGAATAATAATGCAGTTACATTATGAAGTGATTCATAAACACCCGTATATTTTTCTCCGTCCAAAGATTCCAATGCTTTTTTGATCAAAGTGTTTTTAGCCACTTTCATCTCCACTTGTTTATCAAAACAAGCACGACGCAATTTACCGATTTGAGCTACAGTTAAAGATTCAGTATCTGTAACGTAGAAATTATTGTATTGTGTGAATTTCTCTTTGAGAACTTCAATCACTTCATTTTTTTGTTCTTTAGTCATAACTAAATTTTTATAAAACCCGGGTCATCTTCCGAAAAATTCGGAATCACCAGGATTTAGTTTGATATTGATTTAGTGTCTAATGTAATACCCGGGCTCATACTGCTTGCCATGCTTACTGCTTTCAGATAAATCCCTTTTGCAGAAGATGGTTTTAATTTGAGGATGGCATTTAATAATTCTGTACTGTTTTCAGCGATCTTATCGGCAGCGAAAGATACGCGACCAATTGAAGCGTGAACGATACCTGATTTATCAACTTTAAATGCAATCTTTCCGCCTTTTACCTCATTAACAGCAGCAGCAACGTCATTCGTTACTGTTCCTGTTTTAGGATTCGGCATCAAATTACGTGGACCTAACACTTTACCTAATTTACCGATTTTAGGCATTACTGATGGGGTTGCGATGATAACATCCACATCAACCCAGCCGCCTTCGATTTTTGTAATGAATTCGTCCAAACCAACAAAATCAGCACCAGCTTCTTTAGCTGCTGCTTCTTTATCGGGCGTACACAAAACCAATACTTTTTTTGTTTTACCTGTGCCGTGTGGCAGGCTTACTGTACCGCGTACCTGTTGATCTGCTTTTTTAGGATCAACACCTAAACGGATATGTAAATCAACAGAGCTGTCGAATTTTGTACAGTTAATTTCTTTTACTAATGAAGAAGCTTCTTTGAGGGAATAATTTTTATTTTTATCCACCTTAGCTTCAGCTGCTTTTCTTTTTTTAGTCAATGACATTTTTAAAAAGTTTTACGGGTGAATAAATTAATTTTCCCAAGGGGCTTTACCTTCAAGAGTTAATCCCATACTGCGAGCAGTACCGGCTACCATTTTCATAGCGCTTTCTACAGTAAAGCAATTCATGTCGGGCATTTTGTCTTTAGCTATTGCTTCAACTTGCGGCCATGTTACTTTACCAACTTTAGCACGATTACTTTCTTTGGAACCTTTTTGAATTTTTGCAGCTTCCATTAATTGGATAGCGGCCGGTGCAGTTTTAATGATGAAGTCGAAAGACTTGTCAGAATAAACAGTGATTAAAACAGGAACAACTTTTCCCATCTTATCCTGAGTTCTTGCATTGAATTGTTTGCAGAACTCCATAATGTTCACACCCTTTGAACCGAGTGCGGGGCCTACCGGAGGTGCAGGATTGGCTTGACCGCCTTTCACCTGCAGCTTCACGAAGCCGGAGATTTCTTTTGCCATTGTTTACGATTTAATTGGTGATAGCGTTTCGCTTAAAGCGAAACTCCCAAGATCAATCATTCTTTATCTAAAGAACTTTTTGGGACGGCAAAGGTAAGGGAATCATTTTAAATAGCAAAAGCCTCAAAAGAAAAAATCCCGCTTGTGGCGGGATTTCAAATATTTCATTCTAATAAGCTTAAGATATTTTTTCTACCTGCATGTAACTCAACTCTACTGGAGTAGAACGTCCGAATATCTTTACAGTTACTTTTAGTTTTTTCTTTTCATCGTTCACGTCCTCAATCACACCATTGAAATCATTGAAAGGACCTTCTATGATCTTGATGGCTTCTCCAACAATGAAAGGTTCGCTGATCGTAACACCCTGATCATTCATTTCATCCACTTTACCAAGCATCTTATTCACTTCGCTTTTACGCAATGAAATAATGTTTCCTTTGCTACCCTTGCCGTCAGTCAAGAAATGCATAACGTTACTGATGTTACTGATATGCTGAACCATATCATCATTCAGTTTACCATCCAGTACTTCCATCATCACATAACCCGGGAAATAATTCTTTTCACGCATCACTTTTTTACCATTCTGCACTTTATATACTTTTTCCATCGGAAGGAATACCTGCTTGATCACTTCTGTCCATCCGCTGCGCTGAATATCTTTATCAAGATATTCTTTCACCTTACGTTCTTTACCACTCACTACACGCAACACATACCATTTGGTGTCGGGTTGCGGAGCAACGATTGCATCTAATACTTCTGATGATACTTCCATTACTCAATTACTTAAAAAGTGAATAAATTAATTTCAGCAATTGATTGCTGCTGAAATCCATCAACCAAACCATGGCAGTAATAATAACTGTTGCTACCAATACGATTACAGTGCTTTGCTGTAATTGCAACCAAGTAGGCCAACTAACTTTTTCTACCAACTCATGATAGCTTTCTTTGAAATACGTTGTAATCTTATTCATTTTAATTTGGTTTTTCGTTTATTGGTTTATTAGTAAACAAACCGCTAAACATTACTCCGCACGGGCACTAGGATTCGAACCCAGATCAAAGGTTTTGGAGACCCGTATGCTACCGTTGCACTATGCCCGTATGAATCAAAAGTCTCCGGTCAAAGTTTTTTATTCCCTTGACCAAAGACTTTCGAATGTATGTTATTTTCTTTTCTTGCGAAAAGATATTGTTCTTGATTATTTCAAGATTTCAGTAACCTGACCGGCACCTACTGTTCTACCACCTTCACGAATCGCAAATTTCAAACCTTTTTCCATGGCGATAGGTTGAATCAATTTAACCTGTAAATTGATATTATCACCGGGCATTACCATTTCTGTTCCTTCTGGTAAAGTAACTTCACCGGTAACATCTGTTGTACGGAAATAGAATTGAGGGCGATATTTGTTGAAGAATGGAGTGTGACGTCCGCCTTCATCTTTGCTCAATACATAAACTTCACCTTTGAATTCTGTATGCGGAGTGATTGATTTAGGCGCAACGATTACCATACCACGACGGATATCTTTCTTTTCAATACCACGTAATAATAAACCTGCATTATCACCGGCTTCGCCACGATCCAATAATTTTTTGAACATTTCAACACCTGTAACAGTTGAGTTCAATGGAGCTTCCATCAAACCAACGATTTCTACAGCTTCACCTACTTTGATAACACCACGTTCGATACGACCTGTAGCAACTGTACCACGACCGGTGATAGAGAATACATCTTCCACACTCATCAAGAATGGTTGGTCAACCGGACGAGGAGGCAATGGAATATAAGAATCTACAGCATCCATCAACTCATCAATTTTTGCAACCCATTTAGCATCTTCAGCCATAGCACCTGTTGCAGAACCTTGAATGATCGGAGTATTATCGCCATCAAATCCGTTCTTAGTTAATAATTCACGGATTTCCATTTCAACCAATTCCAATAATTCAGGATCTTCAACCAGATCCACTTTGTTCATGAATACAACCATACGTGGAACACCTACCTGACGAGCTAACAAAATATGTTCTCTTGTTTGAGGCATTGGACCATCAGTTGCAGCCACAACTAAAATAGCACCGTCCATTTGGGCAGCACCGGTAATCATATTCTTTACATAGTCAGCGTGACCCGGACAGTCAACGTGAGCATAGTGACGACTTGCAGTTTGGTATTCAACGTGTGCAGTATTGATAGTAATACCACGTTCTTTTTCTTCGGGTGCACCATCAATCTCATCATATTTCTTAGCCACATTACCCATACCTTTTTTAGATAAGATCATTGTAATGGCGGCAGTCAAGGTTGTTTTACCATGATCCACGTGACCAATTGTTCCAACGTTAACATGGGGTTTATCCCTCAAGAAGCTTTCTTTTGCCATTTTATTTGTTTTTTAGTTGTGTTTTAAAATTTTAAATGATTTACAAAGTTTAAAAACTATAATTTATTTTAGTAATCAAATTACTGCTACACAGTAGCCATTCAAATCTGATTCCTGTTAATGAATCAATCTTCCTCTTTTCAAAAACCAGAGCCGTTAGTGAGAATCGAACTCACGACCTCTTCCCTACCAAGGAAGTGCTCTACCACTGAGCTACAACGGCATGTCAAAAAAAAAGATTGACGGTTAACCGTTGTTAGTTGACAGTAGAACAAAAAACTGCCATCTGCCATCTCTCATCTGACAACTTAAACTGAGCGGAAGACCAGGCTCGAACTGGCCACCTATAGCTTGGAAGGCTATCGCTCTACCAAATGAGCTACTTCCGCATTATTAAAATCAGGATAGCAAAGGTAATAGTGTTCACTACTATATTTATTATTCTGAGTCTAAAATTTAACTACAAAGATCTATTTGTGGGCAGTGGTGGATTCGAACCACCGAAGTCTGAGACGACAGATTTACAGTCTGTTCCATTTGGCCGCTCTGGAAACTGCCCGATTGAGCCGAAGAAGGGAGTCGAACCCGCGACCTGCTGATTACAAATCAGCTGCTCTACCAACTGAGCTACTTCGGCTTAATATTATTATTTTAAAGACCTAAATTCTATTTCTTTTCCCGGCTTTCCCGATTACAAATCGATAACACTACCAACTGCAGCTATTTCGGTAAAAAATAAAGAACTACCCCGTTTTTCGGGATGGCAAAGGTAATGGAAAACTTAAATCAACAAAATTCTTGAAAAGAAAAATTTAAGGTACTTGTCAACAGTGAGCAGAGATTGTATGAAAAGCTTTACTGCAAAGGGTTTTACAATAAAGCATTAAAATCATTTTATTAAAAAATGTTCCTTTATTGGCATAATAGAAATAAAAAAGTCCTGCAAAATTGCAGGACTGTTAGTTTTTACGCGGCAAGTTTTTCTTTTTTTCGTTTTATTTGAGTGACGATAGATTCCAATGCTGTATCAAATGACTCTTCAAAAGACTTTGACGAAGCTTTCACAAAAAAATCGTGTCTCGGAACGTGTACCCTTATCTCAACAACCTTGTCTTTAATATTATGTACCACATTGTCTAACTTTAAAAACACATCCAACTTCAATATTCGGTCATGAAATGTGTTCAATTTTTCAGCTTTACGAGATACATAGTCAATCAACTTTAAATCTGCATCAAAGTGCACAGTTTGAATGTTAACGTTCATAACAACTCACGTTTTAAAAGTGAAAAAATAATATTTAAAAGAACTTCAGATAACTTATAGTTGACCGTTAAAGTTATATGGCACTATAAATTTAAAGTATTCAAATCGAATAAAGAATAACCAATTTGCTTTTTTAGGAAATATTTTGATGGATTAACATAATGAGTTTGCCTGCTCATCCGGGTAAGAATTCAAGCTTTGGGATGTGCTTTATTAAAAACCTCTTTCAGCTTCTCAATTGTGTTATGCGTATAGACCTGCGTGGCTGCAAGACTGCTATGACCCAACAATTCTTTTACAGCATTAAGATCGGCACCATGATTCATTAAATGTGTTGCAAAACTGTGGCGAAGTATATGCGGACTCTTCTTTTGAATGGTTGTAACCTGCGATAGATATTGCTTTACAAAACCGTATACTGAACGGGCTTGCAATGGCTTTCCTTTTTCATTCACGAAAATATTTGATACCTGCAATTTGAATTCAGCATGTTTATCTGCAATATACAATTGCAAATCGTCCATCAATCCTTTTTCAACAGGAAGAATACGTTCTTTATTTCCTTTCCCTAAAACTTTTATTTGTTGATAGGATGGATCAATCTGTGTTTCTTTTAAATTGATCAACTCACTCAACCGCATACCGGTACTGTAAAATAATTGCAACACCAAACGCTCTGTTCTTCCTTTCCAATCATCAGTGAATGTTACATGCTCAAATAAAGTATCTATATCCTTTTCTTCAACAAATGAAGGCAACCGTTTACTGATCTTTGGTGAAATAATTACAGCCATTGGTGTTTCAGTCACCACGCCTATTTTCATTTGGTGTTTGAAGAAAGATTTTAAGGAAGATATTTTTCGATTGATGCTTTTCGCGGTCATCTCATCTCCTTTTAATTCTGCCAACCAGCTTCGAACAAAAGAGCCGGTTATCTTTTCAATGGCAGGAGCATCAAATTGACTCATCAAAAAGCCGAAGAATTGTTCCAGATCGTTTTGATAAGATATAATAGTGTACTGCGAATATCTCTTTTCAAATTTCAGATAATCGAGAAAAGTATTGATCTGTGGATATGCTTCAGTTATAGACATAAAAAAGTAGCCTAAAGTTATTCACTCGAGGCTACTGAAATATGATTGGGTATAAAAGATTCTTAATCTTCTAATTTTCCACTTGCCAATTGCTGCTTGTAGATTGCTTTCAACACCTGACCACGGCGAACAACCGATGGTTTGGTGAAAGTCTGGCGCTCTCTCAACTGCAACAAAGTTTTACTTTTTTCAAACTTCTTTTTGTACTTCTTCAGCGCTTTGTCGATGTTTTCACAATCTTTTGAATCAATAATAAGCATAACGTAAATACCTCCTTTAGGTGATTAAATGGGCTGCAAAAATAGAGTTTCTGGTTGAATTTCCAAATATCAAATGCTAAATAATAAAAGTTCGGATTAATTTGCAGCCATGTTTTCAGGAATTATTGAATGTACAGGAATCGTTGAAAAGGTTGAATCGAAGGGTTCTAACAAGACTTTTTGGATCAAATCACCCATCGGTAACGAATTGAAAATTGATCAAAGCCTTGCTCATAACGGCGTTTGTTTAACAGTAGAAGAAATCGCCAATTCCATTCACCGCGTTACTGCTATTGAAGAAACCTTGCGCAAAACAAATCTTCACACCCTGCAAATCAGTTCAGAAATAAATTTAGAAAGATGTATGCTGATGAATGGGAGATTAGACGGTCATATTGTTCAGGGGCATGTTGATTGCACCGCCACCTGTACCCACAAAAAACAATTAGATGGCAGTTGGGAATTCAGTTTTGAGTTTGATAAACAATTTGCACATTTAGTTATTGAAAAAGGTTCTATCAGCATCAATGGCACCAGCTTAACCTGTTTCAATGTTTCGGAAAATAATTTTACCGTTGCCATCATTCCTTACACATTCGAACATACCAATATCAAACATGTTGTTGCCGGGAGTATTGTAAACATTGAGTTTGATATTATAGGGAAATATATATTGCGCAGGATGGAAACAGGAAAATAATTCTATACGGTTTCTTTGAATAATTCAATAAACCCTTATTTTTATTTCTTCAAAAAGAAACCGATGAAAAAACATTTTGTGTTATATCTCAATCCTCCACGACCAACGTTTGCACAAGATATGTCAGATGAAGAACGAAGTATCATGCAACAGCATGTGATCTACTGGAATAATTTGATGAATGATGGCTATGTTCTTGCATTTGGACCGGTGATCGACCCTTCGGGTGTTTATGGTCTCGGGATTGTTGAAGCTGAAAATGAAGATCAGGTAAAAAAATTTATTGCCGATGATCCTGCCAATGGATTGAACAGATATGAATATTATCCCATAATGGCAATAACGCCCAAAAAATAAAAACTTTTAATTTAACCGATATGAAACTTCTAAAATTTTCTGTAATTTTTGTTATCACTGTATTATTGCTGTCAAATAATTTTTTGATGGCACAAGACCATCATGAAGCAAGCACAAAAAAACCTGATCCTGATACTGTTATTGCCTGGTTGAAAAAAGGTAATACAGAATTTGAAAAAAATGAAAATATCAAACATGCGATCGATCCAAAGTTAAGGATGGAATTAGCGAAGGGTCAAAATCCTCAAGCAATCATCTTAACTTGTTCCGATTCAAGGGTTTCTCCGGAACTTATTTTTAATAAAGGATTGGGTGACCTGTTTGTGGTTCGTGTTGCGGGCAATATTACAGATGATGCGGTCTTGGGCAGCATCGAATACTCAGCCGAACATTTGCATACGCCATTGATCGTTGTAATGGGTCATACCAACTGCGGTGCTGTTGCTGCTGCAGTAAATGATCAAAATGACAAAGACGTTCACACTGCAGACATTAATAACTTAATACGTACTCTGACTGATAAGATTCAACAATCAGTTCTTTTTGCGAATGAAAAAGATCCTGACCCGGTAAGAAATGCCTTGGTCTCCAACATTAAATACAACACGATTATTTTACGCAATGCTCATCCAACATTAAGTAATTTGATTAATACGCATGAATTAAAAGTTGTAGGCGCTGTATATCATTTAGAAACAGGAAAAGTGGAGTGGTTGAATTTTTAAATACAGTTTGTATACATCATTAAAATAAAAAGGAGTTGAATGATCAACTCCTTTTTATTTATATAGCTAAATTATTTTTATTCTCCCACCAAGAAAACAGCATTGCAGAAAAGCATTTTACCATTTTCCCAAAACATCCTGAACAATGGATTATCAGCAAAGAAAATAAATGATCCACTGCCGCTTTCAGTTACACCGAATAACACGCCGTCCTTTAATTTATTCTTCACTTTAAACCCTGTAAAACCCGCTGTATAGCTGTCTTTTTTCAATACACCCACATTCCATCCCTCTTTTAAGAATTCGTAAATACCGGGATCCTGTTTTAAAGTATAATAATAATCAGAATAACCATAACCGAGCGGATGCGTGTTATCAATATTCACTTTATAAACAGCACCGGGAATAAAATCTGAGAGGTAATCTTTCTCACGGTCGGTATAAACTTTCAAATTCGCATACTCTTCTTTATTCTCTTTTGCATCAGATTTTTCTTCTTTGGTTTTAATGCCCCAATCGCCGCTTGCCAATGCCGAAACAGCACCCTGCACTGCAATGATCTTTCCGCCGCTTTTTTCAAAATCTTTTAATTTTTCAGTGATCGTTTTATCATTCAGGTTACGATAATAACCATCAGGGATGATCAATACCGTATAATTTTTAAGATTTAATCTTCCCAGATCATTCGCTAAAATTTGAGTAACAGGATAATCTAATGTTTGATCAAACAAATTCCATATTTCTCCTGCATCGCCTGCTGCCACCTGCTCTCCTGTTACCAACGCCACTTTCGGCGCATGAATTATATGAACATCGGGACTGCCGAAATCTGCACCCTTATCCATATAACCGGTACTCACAGGGTCGACCTGTACATTGAATTTCATAGAAGCACCCGCAACCAATGTTTCCCAATTAATATGGGTATTACTTGTTTTTAAAACGATGAGCGTCCCGCGCTCATAATTCTTTTTGTTATAGGTAAAAGGGTTATCAGCATAACGGACCTTCACATCATTCTTTAATAAATAAGCCAGAACCTGAACACTGTTGATGGATGTATAAGGAATCAAATAACCATAAGCAGAATTTGCTACAACAATATCTTTTACAGAAGATGCGGTTCCGTCCTTTCTTTCTTTTAATGCATAAGCTTCTACACCATACGCATAAGGAATGCTCCATGCGGTGATATCATAAGTAGCACTGTCACTCAATTTACTTTTTTGTTCAAACAAAACTTTTGCCAATGAACTTCTGGGTTGATACATCGAAACTGCTATGGCATTATCATCCAACTGCGCTTCTTCTTCTTTGTTGGTAAAATAACGATAGCCTTTTATTTTGCCTGATATCGCTCCATACTCAATTCCGTTTCTGTCCAATAAAGTTTTTATGGCTGCAATCTTATTGGCTTCTTTACTTGTAACGATATAGGTTTTGTATTCATCATTTTTTGCATTGCGGTTATCATCAAAGAATTTTTTGTATTCATCAATTAATTTTTGTGCATTCTTTGATGATACTTCAATGGTCGATAAACTTGTTGTGAAGTGATGGGTGGCACGATCCACTAAAGTAAGTGTGTCGCCGCTTTTTTGTTTAACACCCAATCCTGCGCTGATACCGCCTTGCTCAAAAGTCATCCCGATCGCCCCGTTATAGGTAGGATAAGTATCTCCGTATGATGGATAAAAAAGATCGAAACGTTCTTTCGTAAAAAATAACCATCCGTTAGCGTCAAAATATTTAGCGTGATTCCTTCCGATCATTTCCTGAAAATCTCGTTGCCATTGTGTGATCACTTCATGGTAAGGTTCTGCAGCAGGTGCAAAATAATAAGGTTGGTTATACCCCTGTTCATGAAAATCAACATGTACCTGCGGCATCCATTCATTATATTTTTTAATGCGTTGCTGTGTTTCAATTTGTGTTTGCCATGCCCAATCACGGTTCAGGTCAAAATTGTAATGATTGGTCCTTCCCTGCGGCCATGGTTCAGAATGTTCTCTTGCCTGCGGATCAACATTATAATTTTTACCTACTGCAATATTGTACCAGTTCACATATCGGTCTCTTCCATCAGGATTGATGCATGGATCAATGATCACAATTGTATTTTTCAGCCACTCTTTTGTTTGAGCATTATTGGGATCGACCAATGCAAACAATGTAAGCATGGCCGCTTCGCTTGATGCAGGTTCATTCCCATGCACATTATAACTTAACCAAACAATGGCAGGTGAAGCATCTGTTAATGGCGCCATCCTGTCTTTGGTTAATCCGGCAATGCGTAAATTATTTTTTCTTATCACATCTAATTTCTGCAAATTTTCAGGTGATGCGATATAAGCGATCATCAACTCTCTGCCTTCATTTGTTTCACCATACTTTTCTGTTTTAACCATATCGGGCTTTGCCTGAGCCACTGCTTTGAAGTACTCGACAATCTTATGATGCCTCGTATATCTTGTCCCGATCTTATAACCAAGAAACTGTTCGGGGCTTTGCACTGTTTGTGCAACAGTTGCCATACTAATAAATAAGGTGAGTGTAAAAAGGGAGATTATCTTTTTCATAGATCAATAATGAACGGTGAATGTAATGAAAGAAAAAAAGCAGCCCAAATTATTAAGGCTGCTCTTTTTAATTGATTAAAGAATTAAATATCACACATGTTCTTTTGTCAAATGAACTTTGGTCATATCCAGATAATGGTTCTGTAATTGATGAATATAATGGACATCAGGATGATGCCTTTTATCTTCCCTGTACCACATATCAAAATGTGAAAAATCATTTGCTTTGTGCAATAAAAGCCGGAATGATTCTTTCTTATATTTTACTGAACCATCGGGCAATGATTCTTTCGAGAAACCAAGAGCGGAAAGGGTTTCATCATTGATGGGAATGGGTTGCAGGTGGTCGATATCAAACCAGAATTCCTGCACTTCAGTTTCCACACATACTTGTTTTTCATCGCCATTCAGGTGTGTTACTTCACCTTCCCATATTTTACCTTCGTACTCGGCACGTACAAGGTCGCCAACTTTAATGTCGTTGAATTTGATCATAAGGCAATCGTTTTTTATTGCAGATAAGTTACAACTGTTTTCGATAATTGCAATTATTTTATCCGGAAATTCCGAATAAAAAAAGCCGATATAAAAAAATACCGGCTTTGTACATCAATTTTAATACAACCCTCTGAACCAAGGAATACCTTCAAATCTGAAGGGCCAGGGAATACTTATTAAAATAATAATTAAAGCAAGAATGTATAAAGTTGCTAATTTTTTATTTTTTTTCACAGGCGGTATATCTTTTTTGGCTATGCTTCTCGAAATGGTAATCAATATCGCTGCGAGAACCATTCCTGTAATATGTTCCACTGCCCAAAACCGCATGACAGCATCTTTCATCACCTCAGCCCCGAACTGCGAGAAATAGGCAAAGCCCTTATCTCCGAAAAAATATTGATACAATCCTATCAATAAATTAAGATGTACCACAATCAATAAACGGAGGTTCCATTTTTTTTCATACTCCGTGAAAGGAGAATTGGCATTTACCAAACTCCTGAAAAGATTTATAACCAATAATAACAAGATGAGCCAACGTAATAAACTGTGTAATCCTAATAATCCATTGTACATAAAATGCAGAATTAGATGGTGAAATAAAATAACAATAGAATATTGGACTTGTTTTACAGAAGATACCGATGCAAATTTAATCTACTACTAAGGTAGAGTGCAGAAATGATATTCCAATTATTTTGTAACTATTTTACCCAATCTGCAAGAAATAAATTGATACCATGCCCTCCCCCATTATTTCTATTGGATGAAAATATTATTTTTTTTCCATCCGGACTAAACATCGGAAATGCGTCAAAACCTTTATCCCGGCTGATCTTTTCTAATCCCTTGCCGTTAATATCGGTTAAATACATGTTGAAAGGAAACCCATATTTATATTCATGATTGCTGCAGAAAATAATGTGTTTACCGTCGGGCGTAAAATTAGGTGCCCAGTTGGCCTGTTCTAAAAATGTGATCTGGTGCTGATCGGTTCCATCTGCATTAGCAACAAAAACTTCCATATGTGTGGGCGCCACTAAATTTTCTTTCAGCAAAGATTTATATTCATCAATTTCTTCTTTTGTTTTCGGGCGGCTTGCACGCCAAACAATTTTCTTCCCATCGGGGCTGAACCATGCACCGCCATCGTAACCTAAAGTATTGGTAATGCGTTTTACTTTATACGTTTTCATATCCATCACATACAGATCAATATCACCATCACGAACAGAAGTGAAGATCATTTTTTTACCATCGGGAGATAAAGTTCCTTCGGCATCATATCCTTTTTCCGTAGTTAATTGTTTGATAATTTTTCCGCTGGTATCGGCTAAAAAAATATCATAACTATCATACAAAGGCCATATATATTTATTGCCGTATTTAGAACGATCGGGTAAAGGCGGGCAAGTATCAGCTCCTAAATGTGTTGACCCATAAATAAAATGTTTGCCATCGGGTAAAAAATAAGAACAGGTGGTTCTTCCTTTTCCTGTGCTTACCATGCGATATTTAAAAGGATCGCCAAATTTTTCGGGCACTTTACCAATGAATATCTGATCGCAATTAATTCCTTCTTTTGGATTATTGCGTTGAAAGATGATATACTTTCCATCATAACTCCAATAAGCTTCTGCGTTGTCTCCGCCAAAAGTAAGCTGCTGAATATTTTTGAAATGCTTTTCATTCGCATATTGTATACTATCGGTTGGTGTTTGCTGTACAGAGAATCTTACTCCGAAAGAAGATAAAGCAGCTAATAAAAAAATCGCTGAAACAATGATCAAGGGTTTCTTCATAAATGTAAAATAAAAGGTAAAATTATGGTTGTATAGGATAGCTTTTGTCAAAAATCAGTCATTCATCAAAAAGCATTCTATTTTTGCTGCATGAAACAATTTATTTCTGCTGCAGTTGTTATGATATTTTTTTTACAAGCTTGCAACAATGATACTGATAATTCTGAAGATAAAAAAAGACTTACAAAAAATACCGCTTTATTGCATCAATTAGAACAGCAGATCGCTAAAAACCCCGACAGCAGCGGCTTGCGGCTAAAATTAGTGGATGCATTAGACAGTTTGAACAATTATAAGGAAGCCACTGTACAGATGGATTCATTGATCAAAAAAGACAGTTTGAATTACGGGCTTTGGTTCAGAAAAGCCAAATTAATGGAAACAGCAAAAGATACTTTTAATGCTATCTTATCTTACACCAAGGCAATTAAAATTTATCCTTCACCGGACGGACAATTGCAATTAGCAAATTTACTTGCCGAATCAAAAAACGAAAATGCATTGGTGCTTTGCCAACGTGTGCAGGAACTTCATTTGGGAAGGGATTATTCGGCACACTGTAATTTTATTGCCGGCATTTATTTTGCACGTATCGGCAATAAAGAAAAAGCGCAGCAATTATTTGATGCATGCATCAATGATAATTTCGGATATATGGAAGCTTATTTGGAAAAAGGCTTTATTTATTATGATGATAAAAAATATCCCGAAGCGTTAAAAATATTCAAGATGGCTGCCGATATCAATAACACCTATGCCGATGCATATTACTGGCAGGCAAAATGTTTTGAAGCCATGAACAAAAAAGAGGATGCCATCAAAAACTACCAAACATCTTTAGTACTTGATAAAGAATTAAAAGAAGCCAAAGAAGCCTTAAAAAGATTACAATAATATTTTATTTCGAAGCTATGTTTTAACTTTACACTTAATTCTTAATTATTAATTCATCATTTTTAATTTATACAATGCCAATCATAGCTCCCTCATTATTAGCCGCAAACTTTTTAAGATTAGAAGATGAATGCAGGATGCTGAATGAAAGCAAAGCCGATTGGTTTCATCTGGACGTGATGGATGGAAGATTCGTTCCCAATATCAGTTTCGGTTTGCCTGTGATAGAACATATAAGAAAAGCAACCACAAAAACATTGGATGTTCACTTGATGATCGAAGAACCCGGAAAATTTGCAGAAGATTTTAAAAAAGCAGGAGCCGATATTTTAACGGTGCATATTGAAGCTTGTCCGAATCTGCACCGCAATATTCAGCAAATAAAAAGTTTGGGTATGAAAGCAGGTGTGGCAATAAATCCGCATACAACCGTTCAACAACTCGGTGATATCTTACACGAAATAGATCTCGTTTGTTTAATGAGTGTGAATCCCGGTTACGGCGGACAAAAATTCATTTCTCATACTGTAGGAAAAGTGCGTGCATTAAAACATATGATCAAAGACAGAGGATTAAAAACATTGATAGAAATTGATGGCGGCGTTACCCTCGAAAATGCACCTGCCATTTTACATACCGGTGCCGATATTTTAGTTGCCGGAAATACAGTTTTTAAATCAAGCGATCCGAAAGGAATGATCGCAAAATTAAAAGCGTTGTAATTTTTTACTGATAATTCTTTCAATAAATGAAAGATAGTAACAGTTGCTATTTACAATGTTCTTATTGCCAAAAATTATTTCACTATTTCTTTACATCATCACTCCTTCATTTTTTTGAACTTTGCTTTTATAGCTTTCCACATCTGTTGATAAGAAGTGTTAGGTTTTATTCGTTGATTAAAATTAAATTTGAATTGGAAGGAGTTAGTTAGTACGAACCCATATATTCTCATCATTAAACGGGCAATCATTTGACAGACACAATCATTAACCTCGAATCCGTTAATCCGATTGAATTCTTCGGTGTAAACAACGGAAAATTAGACCTGCTCAAAAAGAAATTTCCTTTATTAAAAATTCTCTCCCGTGGTACGCAAATAAAATTAAGCGGCGCACCGGAACAAATTGACAATGCCAAAGAGAAGATTGATCTCATCCTTCAATATCTCGAACGCAACGGTCATTTGAGTGAGAATTATTTTGAGCAAATTCTCGGCGGCGATGATGCCGAAACGATCGACAATTTTGTTGATAAAAATCCGAATGACATTTTAGTGTTTGGTCCTAACGGCAAAACAGTAAGAGCAAGAACAGCCAATCAGAAAAAAATGGTGCAGGCTGCAGACCACAACGATGTTGTGTTTGCCATTGGCCCTGCCGGTACCGGCAAAACTTATACTGCTGTTGCATTGGCAGTACGTGCATTAAAAAATAAAATGGTGAAGAAAATTATCTTAACACGCCCAGCTGTTGAAGCAGGCGAAAGTTTAGGTTTTTTGCCGGGTGATCTGAAAGAAAAGATCGATCCGTATTTACGCCCTTTATACGATGCATTGGATGATATGATCCCTGCAGATAAATTGGGTTATTATATGACCACACGCACCATCGAAATTGCACCATTGGCTTATATGCGTGGAAGAACTTTGGATAATGCTTTCATCATTTTAGATGAAGCACAAAACACCAACGATCTTCAGTTAAAAATGTTTTTAACACGTATCGGTGCCAATGCAAAAGCAATTATTACGGGAGACCCTACGCAAGTTGATCTGCCGAGAAATATGCGCAGCGGTTTGGATAAAGCCATTCGTATTTTGGATAATATTGATGGCATTGCACATATTGCATTGAATGAAGAAGATGTGGTTCGTCACCGTTTGGTGAAATCGATTATTAAGGCTTATGAAAAAGAGCATGAAAAAGAAGAACAGGCACATGGGCATCGTTAAAAATGTTTGTTGATAAACAAAAGGCAGCATAGTGCTGCCTTTTGTTTTATATAAGTTTTATGACTGCTCTTATCAATCATCCTGTAA
>CAIVCF010000037.1 GCA_903904335.1 uncultured Chitinophagaceae bacterium
GGTTAATTCCGAACCTGTTGATGGACGTGTACCTCTTTTTTCGCGAAGCCTGTCAACGATCGCATCTTTCACACGAAGATTGGCAAACATGCTGTTATTGATGGTCTCATTATTTACATTACTTGTTACCGAAAAATAACCGGGATCGGGTAAAATATTTTCCCAGGCATATCCCACAAGGTTGCGATAAATATCATCGGCATGATTGGCATCAAATGATTTCAAGCTGTATAAAACCTGACTGGCGCAACGTAAATTGAGATTGAGTTTGATGCAATCATTTACAGTGGCAAACAATCTTACACCTGTAACAAAACTTTCTTCAATTTCAAATCCAAGTTCTTTTACTTCCTGTTCTAAAAAAGGTACAATGCGTTTATGACAGGTAATGATGACGGTTGATCTTGATGTATAAACATTCATATTGATGATAAAGGTAAAAGCTTAATGAATGATATGCAGGGAAATAAAATTTCTGTCCGACAAAGCAATTGAATTGAAGATAGGCAGGATTGTTTTTAACTTGCAGTATCAAAGTTCTTTCAATCCTGCTGATCAAAAAAACCTTACAATGAAAAAGTTTATACAATTCGGAGAAGAGGTAGAAGGATATAATATCCCTGTTTTAAATGAAAGAGAAATAAGGGCTGCTGCAGGGATATTGTTTTTACTCATGTACACATCATTAATGTTCATCTTATTCAAAGCTGATTTTTTACTGATCAAGTATGGTATCACGATTTTCGTTACAGATTTTATCATCCGTGTTTTTATCAATCCAAGATTTTCCCCTACTTTGATCATTGCACGTTTGATCGTGCGGAACCAGACACCGGAATATGTTGGTGCACAGCAAAAAAAGTTCGCATGGATCATTGGCATTGTATTGGGAGTCATCATGTTCGTCTTTTTTATTATTGTAAATGCATACAGCCCGATAACCGGCATCATTTGTTTGATCTGTTTGATCTTTCTTTTCTTTGAATCAGTATTCGGTATCTGTTTGGGCTGTAAGTTTTATACTCTTTTCTATAAGGAAAAAGCGCAATATTCCCCTGGAGAAATTTGTGATGCAAAATCAAGACAGGCCATTCAAAAAACACTTAAGACTCAGTTACTGATCGTTTTGGGGTTTATTGTTTATATCGTAATGATTGCCTGCTTATGTAATGATCATTTCAGTAAAACCCCGTATGACTTGTTTGGAATTAATAGTTCCGCAAAGTCTACATAAATGATAATGGCTATACACTGAGCGCTTCGCTAACTCTGCTGATAGCGGAGTAACCCTGCAGCAGGTCAACCATTAGCCTTATACATTCACGGCCTTGACAAGAAATTTGATAAGAGAGAGTACGCTTTATATAAGGCGTATATAGGAAGTATATAAGGAGTATGCGCTAAGTTGACTGCTGTGTCTTGTAACAGAAGCAGGCCTTTTTAGAGGATAGGGTATCCTTTTCTTCGTATTTCCTTCGTAATCTCCTGTTACCCGCTTGCTGTTTTGCTCGGGTGCTCCCGAACAACTCCCGAAGAAACTTGCTAAATGGTACAAAGCAAATAATACTCAGGTAACAATAAATACACTCTTTTGTTAGCAGACTCTGCCTTACCTGTTTCTGGTATTCTTTTGTACAAGTCCACTAAACAAAGAAGGATGGGTGAAGCAGACCAAAAGAAGTCTCGAGTAAAACTTATTTGTAATCAGCTACCACTCTTACAATAAACCGCAAAATCATTCACTCTCTTGCGGGTTTTTGCTAACTTGGCTTTTCAATTTTTTTTATGCGAAAAATAGTTTTATCTCTCTGCATTTTCTTCCTCGCATTTCAATTGAATGCACAGAACTTTTATAAAGAAACCAAAGCATCCAAACATTGGGTGGACAGTGTTTTTAAAAAACTGAGCAAGAATGAACGTATCGGTCAGCTCATGATCATCCGTGCGCATAGTAACTTAACTCAGGAACATGTGGATGGTGTAGTTAAATTAATAAACGAATATAATATCGGCGGGCTTTGTTTTTTTCAGGGCGGGCCGGTTAGACAAGCTAATCTGACCAACTATTATCAAAGTATTGCAAAGACTCCGTTGATGATCTGCATTGACGGCGAATGGGGACTGGGCATGCGTTTGGATAGTGTGATCAATTTTCCACGCCAGTTAATGATGGGCGCTGTTCCAGATGCACAACTCATTCATCAATTCGGCACGGCGGTGGGTGAACAATGCAAACGCATGGGCATTCATGTAAACTTTGCGCCGGATGTGGATGTAAATAATAATCCCGATAATCCTGTTATCAACGACAGAAGTTTTGGTGAAGACAAAAACAAAGTGGCATTATTTGGTATCGAATATATGAAAGGCATGCAGGAAGTGAATGTGATGGCAAGTGCCAAACATTTTCCGGGTCATGGTGATGTGGCAGTTGATTCGCATAAAGATCTTCCCATCATCAATAAAACAAGAGCGCAATTAGATTCGTTGGAATTAGCACCCTTCAGAGAAATGATCAATGCGGGTGTGGGAAGTATCATGGTGGCACATTTATCTGTTCCTGCTATTGATACCATCAGCAATCAACCCACCTCCTTATCAGAAAAAACGATAAAAGGTTTATTGTACGGCGAATTAGGATTTAAAGGCCTCACATTTACCGATGCATTGGGAATGAAAGGTGTAACCAAATATTATCCTGCCGGTGCAGCTTCATTACAATCTTTAATTGCAGGAAATGATATGTTGTGCTTGCCCGAAGATATTCCCAACAGCATTGCAACGATCCGCAAAGCGATCCGTCATCATCAATTAAAATGGAAGGACATCAATGCAAGAGTGAAAAAAGTATTGCTCGTGAAATACAATCTGGGATTGAATTCCATCAAACCCATCGAAACAGAAAATTTGGTGGCTGACCTGAATATTCAAACAAAAAAGATCGATGAGTTAGTATCGAAGAATGCATTGACTTTATTGCATCAAAATAATGCATCACTTATTCCTTTACAAAAACAAAAGAAGATAGCTTATATTTCTATCGGTGCTGCAAAAGAAACTGCCATTGCTGCAAGATTAAGAACAGAGAATAATGCTGATGTTTATTTATTCGGCAGTAAAGCGTCTATCGGTAATCAGGTGATGGATGATCTGCATAAAGTTATTCCAACAGATAAAAGTGATAGCAATGGTGCAAATAAATTGATTCAATCTATCAAAGAAAATAATTACGATGCAGTTGTTATCGGTTTGCATAATTACAGCAGAAGGCCTGCCAATAATTTCGGGTTAAGTAATGCATCTGTTTATCTGATCAATCAACTACAACAACTTGATCAAAGCATCACATTAGTATTTGGCAATCCCTATGCGATCAAGAATTTCTGCAACGCACCAAATCTGTTGGCTTGTTATGAAGATGATGATATCACACAATCAGCGGCAGCAGATTGGTTGCAGGGAAAAATTCAAGCAAAAGGAAAATTGACTGTTACTGTTTGCGAACATTTAAAATTCGGCGACGGTATTTTATACAATAATTATTTTCCTACAGCAAGTCCTGAATCTGTGGGCATGAGTGCAGAAAAATTAGCCATCATCGATTCCATTGCAAATGATGGTGTATTAAAAACTGCTTATCCCGGTTGTGTGGTGTTGGCTGCCAAAGACGGGAAGATCGTTTACCAGAAAGCATTTGGCTATAAGAATTATGATAAGAAAGAAGCGATGAACATCGATATGGTTTTCGATCTGGCGTCGGTAACAAAAGTTTCTGCCACCACTGTTTCAGTAATGAAATTGTATGAAGAAGGCAAATTGGATATCAATAAAACGATTGGTGATTATTTAAGTTGGACAAAAGGAACCAATAAAGCTGATCTGAAATTGAAAGACATTTTATTGCATCAGGCGGGGCTAAAAGAGTTTATTCCTTTTTATCGCGAAGCGATCGATACAGTAACCGGCGAACCTAACTGGACCATTTTTTCAAAATCAAAAGATGAACAACATCAATTTCGTGTTGCAGAAAATTTATATGTACGCAATGATTGGGAAGATACTTTACACAAAAGGATCTTACAAAGTAAATTATCGGCACCGGGCCGTTATGTCTACAGCGATATGGATTTTATTTTCTTAGGAAAGATCGTACAGGCCATCAGCGGCAAACCTTTGAATGAATATGTAAGAGAAAATTTTTATCAGCCCTTACAAATGAAAAGCACAGGCTTTCTTCCGAGAGAAAGAATGCCTTTGGAAAATATAGTTCCCACCGAATTAGAGAAACATTTCCGTCAGCAATTATTGCATGGCGATGTACATGATGAAGGTGCAGCCATGTTTGGCGGAGTTGCAGGACATGCAGGATTATTCAGTAATGCTTATGATCTGGCACAATTGTATCAAATGTTATTGAACGGCGGCGAATTGAATGGAATTCGCTTATTGAAAAAAGAAACCATCGATCAGTTCACGGCCTACAACAGTGATGTAAGCCGCAGAGGTTTGGGTTTTGATAAACCGGAAAAAGACAATGCAACCAGAAGAGTCGCATATCCGTCAAAATCAGTTTCGCCTGAAACCTTTGGCCATACGGGATTTACGGGGACCTGTGTTTGGGTAGATCCAAAATATAATTTGGTCTATATTTTCCTGTCAAATCATGTGAATCCGACGAGAGATAATAACAAATTAGGCCAGTTGAATATCCGTCCAAAGATTCAGGAAGCCATTTATAATGCTATTACGAAGTAGCCGTATAATGCATGCAAACAGCAGGATGAAAGCTATATCTTCGTATCAGTTCAAAATAATAATAAACATGAGAAAGTTTCTTCTATCTGCAATATCCTTGTTTCTGATCGCAGCAGTCATCACATCCTGTTCATCCAAAGGCCCGAAGGAAGCAGCATTGATCCCGAAAGATGCAATTTTTGTTTCTGCACTGGATGCAGGTTCTTTACATGGCAAGCTTCAATCATTGAATATCAATATCGACAGCATGATTGACAAAGTATTTGAGAATGATTCTGCCAAAACAAAACACAAAGAATTGTTGAAAGATTTTCAGCAGTGCGGTATCGAATGGAATGAGAAATTTTTTGTTTTTGTCACCAATAAAAAAATATCCGATAATATGCAGGGCATGAGTATTAACCTCATCGCACCGATCAAAGATTCTGCAAAACTGTTGGCATTCGTGCGCAAAGCCGATGAACTGAAAGGCAGAAAAGTGATCAGTGAAAAAAAATACAGTTACCTGCAACTGAACAGCAGCAGCATTATCAGCTGGACGGATAAAAATATTATTGCCACTTATTATCATTTCACTGAAACAAAAAACTGGAAATTGGATTCTGTGATGCATACAGATCAACCTTCTTTTGATAAAGTGGATGAACTGAAAAGGCAGGTGAATACTTTTTATACGCAACCGGAATCCGAATCATTGGCTTCACTTCAAATATTCACTGACCTGTTCAAAGAGAAAGCCGATGCTTATGCGTTCAGTACTACCAACAGCAGTTTAAGTTCTTTAAGTGCTATGCCTTTTCAAATACCGAAATTGACAGAATTATTGCAGGATAATTATTCAACTTCCACTTTCAGTTTTGATGAAGGAAAGATCACAGCAAAAGGAAATTTCTTTCCCAATAAAACACTGAGTGCCATCTTTAAAAAATATACCGGATCAACAGTCAACACTTCCATGATAGAAAATTATCCTTCGCAAAATATCAATGGCTTAATGCTGATGTCTTTTAATCCGGAAATATTCGATGCCATACTGAAGGAATTAGATGTGGATGCTTTATTGAACGGTTACCTCGATAAAGCAAATATCAGCAGTACCGATCTGTACAAATGTTTGAAAGGGGATATTGCAGTTGCGGTATCAGATCTCAACTTGAACAGTTTTAAAGATAATACTACTGCTCCCAAAACACCTTATGTAAAAATGGTGTTTAATGCTGCTATCGGCGACAGGGTTAGCTTTAATAAGATCATGGATAAAGCTGCGGAAAGCGGTTTTGTTTTAAAAGAGAACAACACTTATAAATCAAGTTCTTTATTGCAGGTTTTCGGGGTTTATTTGCATGTAGATGATAAAAATTTAATTGTTGCAAGCGATTCTATGACTTATGCGCAATACATTTCCAAGTCAAGCAAAGCCAATATCAGTAAGGATGTGATGGATCAGATCAAAGGCAAGTCAGGAGCGATTTACGTAAATATAGAAAACATCATTGAAAGTTTCAGGACCAATAAAATGTCGGCAAACGACAGTACTACTTTCACTACTGCGAAAAATACTTTCAAAGATATTATTGCAACAAGCAGTAATTATGACGGAAGCAAGATCGCAAGTGAATTCAACCTTCGTTTGAAAAACGAAAAACAAAACAGCTTGGTTACTTTGATGAGTTTGTTCACCAATATCGGTAACCGCATTGTAAAGAATCATCAAAAAGATGATGCTATTGATCATTTTCTCTTTTTAGATCCTTCTATGGGTTCTTTCTGAGTTTGAATAAATTTTAAAGAGCTGCATTTTTGCGGCTCTTTCTTTTTCTTATTTGTATTTTCGATACCATGCAAATTGAACTGAAACAGATCGTTCCTATTCCATTAAAAGATAAATTCTCGCAGCGCAATTCTGATGTGTGGAATCAAACAGTTTTATTTCAGCATGGCGAATGGATAAAAATAAAAGCCCCCAGCGGAACCGGTAAAACAACATTCATCCATACTTTATATAAACTTCGTCATGATTATTCAGGGCAGGTTTTTTATGATGACCAAGAAATTAAAAATATTTCAGGTGATGCATTGGCACAGATCCGCCAGCAGAAAATAAGTATCGTATTTCAGGACCTTCGTTTGTTTCCCAATTTGACAGCCAGAGAAAACATTGAATTAAAACGTGTATTGCAATCTCCTTTTTATGATGCTGCAATCATTGATGAAATGGCAGCAAAGCTTGGTGTAGCAAGCATTTTAAATCAACGTGCCGGATTGTGCAGTTACGGAGAGCAGCAAAGGATAGCCATCATCCGTGCATTGATACAACCTTTTGAATGGTTGTTTTTGGATGAACCTTTCAGTCATTTGGATCATGAAAATATTTCAAAGGCATCGGCTTTGATAGCAGAGGAATGCAGCAAAAGAAAAGCGGGATTTATTTTAACTGATCTGGATGAAGATGCGCATTTTAATTACAGCAAGTATTTACAATTATAACAATGATGTCACCCTGAGGCACTCGAAGCCTGCCCGACTTCGCCATTCAGGCGGGCATGATTCTAAAAAAGGATTTCGATTAACACCCTTTGAGTGCCTCAGGGTGACAACAAATTACAAAATATAAATGCTCAATAGTCTTTTAAAAAAATTAATCAAAACAGCATCCGGCCGAACAAGATTTGTGATGGCCATCATTGGTATGTCCGTTGCCTTGCTATTGATCTTATCTGCTGTTCAGATTCAAATTGATTATGATGATCTCCTGTACAGCAAGACCAATCAGGATAGCATTGCCAATTTTCTGGTAGTCAATAAAATATTAAACAATAAAACTTACGGCACTGCTACTTTCAAAGAAGAAGATCTTAATAAATTAAAACAGCAAAATTTTATTGAAGATGTCGGCATCCTTACGCCGAGCAGGTTTAAAGCATCCATACAAAGCTATAGTGATCGTTTCCCTTTTTATACAGATATTTCATTTGAAAGTGTTCCTGCTGCATTCATTGATGTGAACAGCAAGGACTGGAAATGGAAGGAAGGCGATAGTTTTATTCCGATGATCGCTCCCAATATGTTCCTGGATATTTACAATTTTCAATTTTCGTTATCACAAAATTTACCGCAGCTCACACAGGATATCGTGAAGATGATAGTATTCAAAGTAAACATCAATACAGATAAGGGTCCGGTTAGCTTTAATGGAAAGATCGTTGGCTTCAGTGATCGCATCAGCTCTTTATTAGTACCGCAGGAATTCAATGATTGGGCTAATCAACATTTCAGTAACACGCAAAATGCAAAACCATCAAGAGTTGTGATCAGGACAAAAGATCCCGGCAATCCTGCGCTGGTTAAGTATTTGAAAAATAACGGTTTAACGACTGATGCCGATAAAACACGTTTTTCCAAATACCGTCAAATTGTAAATGCTATCGTGAATGTGAGTTGGATAACAGGTGCTGTGATGTTGTTATTTGCATTATTGGTCTTTACTTTATTCATTCAATTAACGATTGCATCCTGCAAAGAAGAGATTCAGTTGCTCATCACGCTCGGCGCATCTCCAAAACAATTGCAAAAATTTTTGATGAAACAATTTTTTCCTTCCAATATCATCATCATTATTATTTCATTGATCGCTATCACTGCTTTACAATTTGAAGCACATCAGGTTTTGCAGGAACAAAATATTTTCGTCAATACATTCACTTCTTATTACACTTTCGCAACTGCTTTCTTTATTTTATTAGTCTTATGGTTTGTTAATTATCGAAGCATTCGAAAATACATTGCCGTGCAGGATAAATAGATTCCTGTAATTTTAGTTTATGAAGAAGTTAGCAGATGACAGATGGCAGATGACAGATGACAGAGCATCGTCTTTTATTATAACTCGTTGCTTATTTTCTTGCTGCCATCTGTCATCCATCATCTGTCTTCTGTTCTCCGTCATCTGTTCTCTGTCATCCTATTCACAACCTCCTATTGGTTATTGGCGCGAACATTTGAATTATCAAAATACGATACAGGTTTTAAAAGGCGACAAGATTTATTGCGCTACACAAACCAACCTTTTCAGTATTGATGCAACAAATGAAATTGAACGATACAGCAAAATAACAGGCTTGAATGATATGGGTGTGAGTTGCATTGGCTGGGATGACCTTACACAACAATTGGTGATCGCTTACAATAACAGTGATTTGGATCTGCTGAAAGGAAGCATTGTACAAAATATCAGCGATATACAAAGAAGTACTATCAGCGGAAATAAAACCATTTATAACATTTTTTGCAAAAATGGTTTTGCATATTTATCTACCGGTTTAGGAATCATCGTTACTGATCTTACAAAATTCGAGATCAAAGACACTTGGTTTATCGGTAGTAACGGATCGCAGATAAAAGTGAATGCATTCACAACAGATGGCGTTTATTTTTATGCTGCAACTGATGAGGGTTTAAAAAGAGCAGCGATCAATGCAAACAATTTGGCTGATTACAATAATTGGCTCAACATCAGTGGCAGCAATGGTTTGAGCTTTGGCAGTGTAAAAAATGTAATGTTTACAAATAACAAAATCATCACACAAAAAAATGATTCCTTATTTGTATTGAATACTAACAATTGGAATTTGATATATGCAGATACTTCATGGCCAATTGTAAATACGAACGTATCTTCCAATAATATCACTGTTTGTCAAAGAACAAATGCAGGTGCCAGTAGAGTGATCGAATTAGATGTTACCGGAAAAATTCTCAAAATAATTGCACAGGCAGGTGTTATTTCATCTCCCCAAAATGCATGGATAGATAACAACACCATTTGGGTTGCTGATTTGTATGGAGGCTTATCTAATTTTTCAACTTCAGTTCAGCAATTCATTCCAAATGGTCCACCGGGAACGGCAAGTGGTGATATGATCATTCAACACAATGTTTTATACGCTGCAGCCGGAACAGTGGATGATGCATGGAATTATACGTACAATCGAAATGGTGTTTATTCATTCACTAATGATCAATGGAATTATAAAGGCTATTATAACACACCTGCTTTAGATTCTGTATTAGACTTTATTGCATTAGCTGCAGATCTACGTGATGCAAGCATTTGGGCCGGAAGCTATGGCGGCGGTTTGGTAAACTTTAATGATAATCAAATAAAAATTTACAAACAGAATTATTTGCAGCCTGCTATTGGTGATGCAACAAGTTATCGTGTCAGTGGATTGGCCTTCGATCAAAACAATAATTTGTGGATCGGCAATTATGGCGCACCTCAAAATTTAAAAGTGATCAAAACTGATGGTACTTGGAAATCATTCGGAATACCATTTACCTTAACCGAAAATGCAATCAGTCAAATTGTAGTGGACGATGCCAATCAATTGTGGATGGTGAGTCCGAAAGGCAACGGTGTTATCTGTTACAACTATGGTAACAGTATTGATGCGATCAACGATGATCAATGGAAATATTTACGAACAGGGATCGGCAGCGGAAATTTACCCAGCAACAATGTGTATGCTTTGGCAAAAGATAAAAACAGTTTTATCTGGATCGGGACTGATAATGGTATTGCCATTGTGCAATGTGCCTCTTCTATTTTTCAACAAACCTGCGATGCAATTTTACCCATCATTCAGCAAGATCAGTTTGCCGGATATTTGATGCAGGGGCAAACCGTTCAATCCATTGCTGTTGATGGTGCCAACAGAAAATGGATCGGCACAAAAAATGGTGCTTGGTTGGTTTCTGCTGAAGGCGATAAGATCATTTATAATTTTACAGTTGATAATTCTCCGCTTTTACACAACGATGTACAAAAAATAACCATCGATCCGCAAACAGGTGAAGTTTTCTTTGCAACATTCTCCGGAATTTGCAGTTTCAGAAGTACCGCCACCGAAGGCAGCGAAACCAATAATGTCTTAGTGTTTCCCAATCCTGTTCCGCCAAATTATAACGGCACGATCGCCATTCGTGGTTTGGTTGAAAACAGTTTAGTAAAAATTGCAGAGCTGCATGGAAGATTGGTGTATCAAACAAGAGCGTTAGGCGGACAAGCCATTTGGAACGGCACCAATTACAATGGCTCAAAAGCCTTACCCGGTGTGTATTTGGTGATTGTTAGAAATGATGACGGTACTGAAAGAACAGTTAGTAAAATTGTTTTTGTGGGAAGGTAATTTTGTAGCCGGCTTTTTCAATTCCTTATCAACTTTTGTTGCGTCGCACACTTGTACAGTATTGCTTTCTGCAACAATGTTATTGAATCAATGAAGGTATTTTGATTTTTTGTGACTAAGCCATTCAGATGTCGTTTGCTTTGCCCTGCCATTAATGGCGGAGCAATTGAAAAATAATTATTTGGCTTTAGCCACAATATTTGTTGAATAAAATTCCTACTTGTACAAGTGTTCGACTCTTTCAGTGAAAGAGTCGAAGGCAACGGCAGCTTAATAGAATTGTTGTAGTTAAGTACAAAAATTATCTTTCCAATTTAAAACCGGGATCAAGTTTAGGACGTTGAGCCATGTTTGCAACCTGCCATCCCGTTAAATACATCCAATCAGTCATGCGTTTCAGTTTTGGATAATTGATATGATTCGCTTTATCCATAGGTGTATGATATTCATCGTGCAAAACAGTCGTATAGAAAATGGCTGGGATTCCTAAACGTGCATATGGCAAATGATCGCTGCGAAAATAAAAGCCTTCCACATGTGTTGTTTTATCCCATAAAGTATCTAACAAAAATTTGGGGCCTTGCTTATTGGCGTCCATCGCAATATTTACCAGATCAGTTGAATTACGATGCGGTGGTTGTGAACCCAATAAGGCGGCACTGTCTGGATCATTTCTTCCGATCATATCACCATTCAAAACAGCAACAATAGATTCTTTGGGAACTGTTGGATGAGATGAATACCATTTAGAACCGAGCAAGCCTCTTTCTTCTGCCCCATGCCATACAAACAATGCAGAACGTTTACCGGGTTGTTGATGAAATGCCCTTGCAATGGCCAGCAAAGCAACACTGGTACTTGCATTATCATCGGCACCATTATAGATGGAATCTGTTCCATACAATTGACGAATTCCATCATGATCCTGATGTCCGCTGAATAAAACGTATTCCTTTTTTAATAAAGGATCAGTTCCTTCAATAACACCGATAATATTTACAGAGGGATATTCAAAATGTTCTACGTTAATTAAAGCATTCAATTGCAAACCCTGTTGTTGAACAAAATTCAATTCACTCTTATGCAACCAAATTACAGGAGCTTTTGCAGTTACTTTTTCGTTGGGTCCACCTGTAATATCATACAAACCTCTTGTTACCTGTGGCAAAACATGCCGCCAACTATTTTCTGCAAGATCATCGGCAATAAAAATAACAGCGACGGCGCCTTTAGCAGTTAAGTCTGCATAAAATTTTCTCAGTATTGCTACCGGATATCTTCTTTCTGCCAATGATACATTCAAATTAATTCCTTCAGGTGAAGCCAGAATGGCCACTGCTTTTCCTTTGATATCCGCTTTTTCTATTTCAGTTTTCGTTCCTTTTCCTAAAAAGACAATGGGTGCTGAAACTTGAGCAGGAGCTGTTTGTGCAATTAAAACATCTTTCCATAATTCAAAAGATCGATCGCCTATTTTGATGCTGCTGTTAGCTGCAACCCTATTTCTCCACATGGAATAAAATTGAAAATACGTTCCATCATCACCGGCTGGTTTTAATCCAACTGCTCTTAATTTATTTTCCAGCCACATGGATACTTTCAATTCATCTAAAGTGCCTGCTTCTCTTCCTTTAAAATGATCGTCTGCCATTTCATACAGATCTTTTTTCAGGTCTGCTTCTTTGATAGCAGATAATGCAGTGCTTTTATTCTGAGAGAAGGTTGATGAAATAGTAATTGTTGAAAAAAACAAAATTGAAATGCTTTGATACAGTTTCATGGTGCAGGTTTTGGGTGTGAATAGCTAAAATACAAAACTCTGCTTTGTAGCAGAGCTTTATTTATGAATTCATTTTGCGGAATATGTTAAGCTAATAACTTTTCAATAGCAGTATGTACTTTCTCAAAATCAAATGCAGTAAGATTTTGTTGCATCATTGTTTCGATTTTATCGTTACATAAATTGCCGATACTTCCTTCATGTGTGTGGTTTACTTCGGTTGAGTAAGTAAATTTTCCGGCTTCAATATCGAGTCCAATTTTTTTATACGCATCTCTGAAAGGCACCCCTTGTAACACTAATTTATTTACTTCTTCTACACTGAAAATGTATTTATACTTTTCATCCGCAACAATATTTTCTTTTATAGAAATATTGCTGAGCATCAATGCCGCCATCTGCAAACAATCTTTCAAAGTTGTAAATGCAGGAAACAGATGCTCTTTCAATAATTGCAGATCGCGATGGTAACCACTTGGCAAATTGGTTGTCATCATGGTGATCTCATTCGGTAATGCTTTGATGCCGTTGCATTTAGAACGGATCAATTCAAATACATCAGGATTTTTTTTGTGCGGCATGATGCTGCTTCCTGTCGTGAGTTCTGTCGGGAAAGAAACAAAATCGAAATTTTGATTTAAGTACAAACACATGTCCATACTTAATCTTGCCAATGTATCAGCAACATTTGCCAATGCCTGTGCAGTGATTCTCTCCGCTTTACCGCGGCCCATTTGTGCATACACCACATTATAATTAAGATCTGCAAAACCTAATAATTGAGTAGTTAAGGTTCTGTTGATGGGAAACGAAGAACCGTAACCGGCGGCGCTTCCCAAAGGATTTTTATTGACAACTTTATATGCCGATTGCAAAACCGTAACATCATCCACCAGACTTTCTGCATACGCACCAAACCATAAACCGAATGATGATGGCATGGCAATTTGCAAATGCGTATAGCCCGGTAATAAATGGGCTTTATATTTTTCGCTTTGCTGAATCAATAATTGAAAGAAAGGTTGAATATTGTTGACCAATTCTTCAATCTCGTTTCTTAAAAATAATTTTACATCCACCAAAACCTGATCGTTTCTACTTCTAGCTGAGTGAATTTTTTTTCCAACGTCACCTAATTTCTCCGTCAATAAAAATTCAACTTGCGAATGAACATCCTCAACATTGGGCTGAATGCAGAATGTTGAATGCTGAATGCTTTGATAAATATTTTTTAATTCGTTTATTAATGAAACAGCTTCTTCATTTGTCAATAGTCCAACGCTGGCAAGCATTTTAGCGTGTGCAATATTTCCGAGCACATCAAAAGGAGCTAATAACAGATCGAACTCACGGTCGTTTCCAACAGTAAAATTTTCTACTGCTTTGTTTACATCAATATCTTTTTGCCAGAGTTTCATATCGGTTTCAGGTTACTGGTTACAAGTTACAAGGATTACGTTACTTGTTTCCGGTTTCGGGTAGAGGAAAATCATTCCAATTATCATCAACCCATTGAATAAATTTATTGATTCTTTTACTTAATGATTCATATTCTTTCTTCAATTCATTATAGGAAGCTGAATCTTTAAAAGATTCTGTTTCGAATAAGAAATCTAAATGAACAATTGTTTCATCACATTCTGCTTGAGAGTAAACCAAGAACTTAATAAAATCTGCTTTGTATCTTTTCCTTCCATATCCTTCAACAATCAAAGTAGTAACAGCTTTCGATGATCGCCGAATCTGGCTTCCTTCTTCAAATAACTCGAATTTCGGTAGTGATAAAGTTAATTTATGAATCAACACAGCCAGTCGTTTGCTCTCTGTATATATTTCTAAATCACGATAGCTTTTCATGAATTAAATTTATTTAAGAATATAAATTCTTCGCTCACCTGAAACAAGCAACATGAAACCTGTAACCTACCTAACTACATTATCAAGTAACTGAATATACAAATCAATTCCGTTCTTTATTTCATCCACATAAATAAATTCATCTGCAGTGTGGCTTCTGGCACTATCACCGGGGCCCATTTTCAAAGTTGGGAAACTCATCAATGCTTTATCACTTGTTGTAGGTGAACCGTAATACGTTCTTCCTAATTTAATTCCTGATTGAATGATGGGATGTTGCACCGGAATAGAAGTGGAACGCAAACGGCAACTTCTCGGAATCACATCACTTACCACATTTGCTTTGATGATATCCAATACTTCTTCAAATGAATACAATTCATTCACACGAACATCCACTGTAAATTTACATTCGCTTGGTACCACATTATGTTGCGATCCTGCATTGATGATCGTAACACTCATTTTCATCGGCCCTAACAGCTCACTTACTCTGTCAAATTTATAATTCATGAACCACTCAATATCTTTTACGGCTTTGTATAAAGCATTCTCTCCTTCTTCCCTTGCTGCATGACCCGGAATACCGTGTGCGATACAATCCAATACCAACAATCCTTTTTCGGCCAATGCCATATTCATCATGGTGGGTTCGCCTACAATTCCAAAATCAATTTTTGGCAAACGAGGTAATAATATTTCTACACCATTCGGTCCGCTTATTTCCTCCTCGGCAGTCGCTGCAATGATGATATTGTATTGTAAATTTTCCTGTTTGTGATAATGTAAAAAAGTTGCGATCAGTGAAACCAAACATCCGCCGGCATCATTACTTCCCAAACCATATAATTTTCCGTCTTTCTCGATCGGTTCAAATGGATTTAAAGTATAAGCCTTGTTTGGTTTTACGGTATCATGATGGGAGTTAAGAAGAATAGTAGGTTTACTTTCATCAAAGTATTTATTTTTTGCCCAGATATTGTTCAGGTATTGATGAGTGACTACTCCTCTTGACTCTAAGAAAGCCTGAATGATTTCAGCAGTCTCTTCTTCTTCTTTGCTTAATGAAGCTGTAGTGATCAACTTTTTTAAAAGACTGAAAGCGTCTGTATATAATATATTTAATTCCTGCTCACTCATTGAACGATGCTTGTTCCGGAACTGCCGGAAATTAATTGATTCAATTCCTCAGCTTTACCAATGATCACTCTTTTTACTCCGCTTTGTAATGCAGCGAAAGCATTATCCAGCTTGGGTATCATTCCTTCAAATATTTTCTTTTCTTCTTTTAATTTTTTGAATGATGATGGATCGATTGTTTCAATAACACTTGATTCATCATTCACATCGAGCAACACTCCATTCTTTTCGAAAGAATAGATCAATTCAACATCATACAAACTGCTCAATGCTTTGGCTGTTTCCTGTGCGATGGTATCAGCATTTGTATTTAATAATTGTCCGGTTACATCTACTGTGATCGGCGCAAGAACAACTGCTATATTTTGATCTAACAAGCTTTTTAAAAAAGCTGAATTTACTTGATCAACATCTCCAACAAAACCATAATCAATACCCCCAACCCCTAAAGGAGAGTTAGAACCACGTTTATGAGAAACAATACAATTTCCATCTGCACCGCTTAATCCGATAGCATTGCATTGGTATGCTTGCAATTTCGCTACAATATCTTTATTGATCGATCCGGCATACACCATTGTTACAATCTTTAGTGTTTCTGCATCAGTGATCCTTCTTCCATCGATCATTTGTTGTTCAACGCCTAATTGCTTTGCTAATTTGGTTGCTAATTTTCCACCACCGTGAACTAGTATTTTTCCTCCTTCCATCAATGCGAATGATTGCAAGAATGAAGAAAGTTTTGTTTCATCATCGATAATGTTACCGCCAATCTTTATGACATATAACTTCTCCATAATCTTCTACGTTGTTCCCACCTTTAGGGAGTTTAGGAGGGTTGCCAATACTGCTTGTGCCGCCCACACTCTGTTTCCTGCTTCTTGTGTAATGATGCTGTTTGGTCCATCTAATATTTCATCACTTAACTCTACATTTCTTCTTACCGGTAAACAATGCATCACTTTGGCATTATTTGTTATTGCTAATTTTTCATTCGTTAACATCCATTCCGGATCGTTCTCATACACTTTTCCATAATCAGTGTAAGTACTCCAGTTCTTTACATACACATAATCTGCATCTTTCAATGCTAAATCCTGATCATTTGTAATGAATGCGCCTTTTGTAAATTGTTCATCCAATTCATAATCTACCGGATGCGTTATTACAAAATCTGCTTCACCCCAAGCATTGATCCATTGCGCAAAACTATTGGCCACGCACTGCGGCAATGGTTTGATATGCGGCGCCCAGGTGAGTACAATCTTGAGTCTTTTATTGCGATTTCTGAGTCGTGAATCTTCTTGGATAGTTATAATGTCAGTCAATGATTGTAACGGATGTAATGTTGCGCTTTCCAGGCTCACTACCGGAACACCTGCATATTTGATGAATTGATTGACGAACATTTCGCTGTAATCATCTTCTTTATTTTTTAAAGATGGAAAAGTCCTGATCGCTAATACATCAAAATAATTCCCGAGTATCGGCGCAGCATCTTTAATATGTTCAACAGTATTGCCACTCATGATAGCTCCTTCTTCAAATTCTAAAGCCCATCCTTCTTTATCAACATTGAAAATAATGGCTTCCATTCCCAGATTACTTGCAGCGATCTGGGTACTTAAACGTGTACGTAAACTTGGATTCAAGAATAATAATCCGATACGTTTGTCTGTCCCCAAATCCTTATCGGCAAAGGGATTCGCCTTATACATCAATGCCTTTTTTACCAAAGCATTGATATCGGGCACATCGTTTACAGAAATAAATTGTTTCACTGTTAATATTATTTATCTACTTAGCTTTTGAATAAATATTTTGCTGCAGTTGCGTCGCACACTTGTACATTTTATTTTTATTCAGCAACCTTTTCCAACTCTCCTTTAGAGCTTGCGGCTTTTAGCTCTTCTATCGTTTCATTCAACGCTTCTAAAAATTCATCAACTTGTTTTCTGGTTATTGCCAATGAGGGTAACAAACGAATCACATTTGGTTTTGCTTCGCCTGTAAAAATAAAATGCTCGAATAATAATTTTTTCTTCAAATCCTTTAATTCTTCGGGAACATCAAAACCGATCATCAATCCGCGACCGCGAACATTTTTTATGGCATCAATAGATTTCAATTTATTGATCAGATACATGCCGCGTTGCTTTGCCATGCTTATCAAATTTTCTTCTTTGATCACTTCCAGCACTGCCAATGCAGCAGCACATGCCAAATGATTTCCACCAAATGTTGTTCCCAACATTCCATGTTTTGGTTTGATATGCGGTGCAATTAAAATACCACCCACCGGAAATCCATTGCCCATGCCTTTTGCCATGGTATAAACATCTGCATTCACGCCTGCATAATCATGTGAAAAAAATTGTCCGCTTCTTCCGTAACCGCATTGAACACTATCAGCAATATAAACAGCATTGTGTTGATCGCACAATGTCCTGATCAATTGTAAGAATGATTCATTCGCAATATTAATTCCTCCAACACCCTGAATTCCTTCAACAATGACTGAAGAAATTTCTTTGCCCTGTTTTTCGAAACATTCCTGCAAAGCTATTTCATCATTGAACGGAAGAAAAATAATATTATCAGTTTCATTAACCGGGGCAACGATATTTTTATTATCTGTTGCCGCAACAGCCAATGAAGTTCTTCCATGAAATGATTTTGAAAAAGCAACAATTTTTTTCTTGTTGTTATGAAATGATGCAAGCTTTAATGCATTTTCATTTGCTTCGGCACCACTGTTACAAAGAAATAATTGATAGTCTTCTTTGCCGCTAACTTTTCCTAATTTTTCGGCCAATTCTACTTGCAAGGGAATATTAATTGAGTTAGAATAGAAAGCAATTTTTTCTAATTGGTCTTCAATCCTTTTCACCCAATGCGGATGTGTATGTCCAATGCTAATAACAGCATGACCGCCATACATGTCTAGATACTGCACACCATTTTCATCCCATACATAAGAACCTTGTGCTTTTGTAATAGTGATGTTGTTAAGCGGATAAACGTCGAATAATTTCATTGTTGCTTTCTTTAAAAATAATTTGCTTTTAGTTTTAGACCTGTTGTTTCTTCTATGCTGAAAATTAAATTCATGTTCTGCAAAGCTTGTCCTGATGCACCTTTCAGCAAATTGTCGATTGCTGAATGAATGGCAATTTTATTTCCCTGCTTTTCAATGTGGATCAAACATTTGTTTGTATTCACCACTTGTTTCAGATCGATCATTGTATCACTAAAAAAAGTGAATGCCGCATCTTTATAATATTCTTTGAAAATTTGCTTTACTTCTTCCAAAGGCAATGATGTATCAACAAGTGAAGTAACATAAATACCTCTTGTGAAATCGCCGCGCCAAGGAACAAAATGTACATACACACCATCATTCTCCTGCAACTGTATCAAGCTTTGATGAATCTCATTAATGTGCTGATGCTGTAAAGTCTTATATGCCGAAATATTATTTGCCCTCCAACTGAAATGTGATGTGTTACTTAAACTTTGCCCTGCACCCGTACTGCCTGTAATGCCTGTAGTATATATATCTCCTAATATACCAGCATTAGCTAAGGGCAATAATCCCAATTGAATGGCTGTTGCAAAACAACCCGGATTGGCAATGTTATTTGCTGATTGAATTGCTGATTTATTTAATTCAGGAAGTCCATAAACAAACTTGCGATTGCCAATTATTGATTTATCGTTTAATCTAAAATCCTGAGATAGATCAATGATTTTTATTTTTTCATCAACCGAATTTGCTTCTAAGAATTTCTTTGCATCACCATGACCAACACATAAAAACAAAACATCAACACCCCCATTACCTAAAGAGGTAAGATCATTTGAAAATTTTAATTCAGTTTCGCCAACTAAATCAGCATGCACTTTGCTTACCAGATTTCCTGCATTACTTGAACTATTGATAAAACTAATTTCCACCTGCGGATGATTGATCAATAAACGGATCAATTCTCCACCCGTATAACCTGCGCCACCAATAATTCCTGCTTTTATCTTTTTCATGTTATAAATTAATTCTATCATTCACAGTTGATGGCTGAGAACTTAAAATAAATTCTAAATCGTCATTTGTATTATTAATGATGCGATGTTTCAATCCTGCTTTAATCTGTAATCCTTCTTGTGTTTTCACTTCTATTGATTGGCCTTCAATTTCAAATGTTGCTGTTCCTTTCAGAATAAAAAAGAATTGTTGTGCTTGTTGATGATAATGTAAGGCTTCGGAAGTTCCTGCAGGCATTCTTTCCTGTTTAACGGATAAACTTTCTTCTTCCACTAAATTCCATCCATCGCATGCATTTCCCCATTGATAATGTTTTAGTGCATGATATTTCGAAACAACATTACTCACTTTCTTTTACTTTATGATAGATAGAAGTTTGATTACCGAATATTTTACTGAAACCTCTCACATCTTCTCCGGTAAATCCTGTATGCATTTCGCCATACTTTCCAAACTTCGCACTCATCAGATCATATTTACTTTCAATGCCGATGATCTGGAAACGATAGGGCTGCAATAAAACAAATACATCACCTGTTACTTGTTGTTGTGAACTAATGAAATAAGCTTCAATGTCTCTCATCACCGGATCCAATATTTGTCCTTCATGCAACCAATTGCCATAAAATAATGCCAACTGATCTTTCCAATTTAATTGCCATTTTGTTAACACATGTTTTTCTAAAGCATGATGTGCTTTTAGAATAACCATTGGTGCTGCAGCTTCAAAACCAACACGGCCTTTAATACCAATGATCGTATCACCCACATGAATATCTCTTCCAATGCCATAAGGACCGGCAATAGTTTGTAAATATTGAATGGCTTCAGTTGGATGATCAAAAACTTTATCATTCACCGCTTTCAATTCACCTTTTACAAAACTTAATTTTACTTCTTCACTATCTTTTTTTGTTACTTGTGTTGGCCAAGCTTCTTCTGGTAATATTCCTTTACTGTTCAACGTTTCTTTACCACCAACACTGGTGCCCCATAATCCTTTATTGATAGAATACCCTGCTTTCGCAAAATTCATATCAACACCTTTGCTTTTTAAATAGGTGATCTCTTCTTCGCGACTTAGTTTCAGATCACGTATCGGAGTAATAATTTCAATGCCCGGGATCATGATATGAAAGATCATATCAAAACGGACCTGATCATTTCCTGCACCCGTGCTGCCATGTGCCACTGCATCGGCACTTAATTTTTTGGCATGTTCTCCAATGTGTAAAGCCTGACTTAATCTTTCTGCACTCACACTTAACGGATATGTATTATTCTTTAACACATTTCCGAATATCAGATATTTGATGATGGTATCGTAATAACCTTTTACTGCATTAACTGTAGTATGTGTTTTTACGCCGAGTTTATAAGCATGATGTTCAATGTTTTTTAATTCCTCTTCGCTGAATCCGCCTGTGTTGACGATGATGCTATGCACTTCATACCCTTTTTCTTCAAAGTGCTTTACGCAAAAGGTGGTATCCAATCCGCCGCTGAATCCGAGAACTACTTTTTTTGCCATAACTGAAAATTATATTGATCTAAAATTATTTTGATGATGATGAATTACCATTGTCTTTCTTCAAAAACGGTTTTAATAATTTCCATTGTTTGAAACGAACCAATCTTTCAAATCCTTTTTTATTCTCTTCAAAGAATTGTTTTGTCTCTTTTGGTTCATAATGATCTTTCGGATCAAACAACATCGCAGTACACATACAATTCTTTCTGTCCTTACTCATTAAAATATCATAATTCACACAGCTCTTGCATCCTGACCAGAACACCTCATCATCTGTCAATTCAGAATACGTAACCGGTTCATAACCGAGTTCGCTGTTTATTTTCATTACAGCCAATCCTGTCGTTAACCCGAATATTTTTGAATCAGGATATTTCTCCCGAGATAAATTGAATATTTTTTGTTTGATCTGTTTAGCCACACCGCTTTTTCTAAATTCGGGCGCAACGATCAATCCGCTGTTGGCAACAAATTTCCCGTGGCTCCATTCTTCAATATAACAAAAGCCCACCCATTGACCGGTAAATGTAACAGCGATCACTGCTTTGCCTTCGAGCATCTTCCCGGCAACATATTCCGGCGAGCGTTTCGCAATACCTGTTCCGCGTGCCATTGCAGACGATTCCATTTCATCAGTGATACGTTTGGCATAATGAGTATCCAGATGATCTGCTACACGAATAATGATTTGTTGTTGATTCTCCACTTTTATTAAAACTGTTTGGAATGATAAATTTGAGTAAATACACGACGGGCTTTATTTGATAAATGATTGCCCTTTGCCTGAAATAACGGCAATGAATATTAGATACGAGGTCGTCGTAATAAGTACAGAAAGTTAGAAGTACACAAGCCAATGTCCACACCCGTTAATGAAGGATGGTTAGCCGATAATTGTGTATGTAATGTTATCTGTTTCAATTATTGTTCAAATGAAAAGGTGAACAAGGATTTTTAAGGCTGTAAAAGTATAACAGTTTGCAATAAATGAAGCATTTTTTTTGTGAAAGCCAGAATCAGGGGAAATCAGAAAAATCAGTTTATATAACTCACAGTTGTTAGCATGCTTGCTCCTTATTAAAATGGAAAAAACAGGAGTAATTTCTTTAACTGAAAAAAGGAGATAATGATGCAGAAAAGAATTGATGCAACTTTGAAAAATAATTAATTTCTTCTTCTTTCTCCACCAAATCCACCGCCAAATCCGCCATCACCAAATCCGCCCGGAGGGCGCATGCCACCGAACATACCGGGCATTCTTTGTTGCTGTCCTGCAAAATTGCGGAGGTTGTAAGTGAATGTAAGCATGAAGTATTGTTTCAACACATTTGTCTTAGTATCAACAATACTGCCTGAACTAACTGTTCTTGAAACAGATTGGTTTTGATTAAGCAGATCGAATATACTGAAACGTAGTTCGCCTGCTTTATTTTTCAAGAATTGTTTGGCAATGGAAGGGCTCATCAAAGGCACACTGGCATTATATGCTCCGCTTCCGCCGCTGTATGTATAAGTAAAATCAGAGGCCAGTATCCATCCTGTTTTTGTATAGATCGTAAAATCGGCAACGATGGTATGCACAAAATAGTTTGAATTCAAAGTTGGATTTAAACTGTTTCTGGCAATAACATAATTAGTACCCGCAGAAAGATTCATATCGAAATTATCTTTCAAATTGGTGGTCCATTTTACGGTCTCACCCAAAGTTGTATTTTTTGTAAAATTGCTTTCTGGGGTTTGTACCAATTTTGTTGTATCGAAAGATGTAACTAATGTTTGACTTTGCGTATACCCCAAATTGGTAGTAAGATTCAGATTTGATTTTGGTTTCTTTAATGCAAAACCGTAATTGAAATAACCGTTTACATTATACGTTCCGTTTAAATTGGTATAAGTGGTTGTTTTAGTGCCTTTCCACTGATATTGAGTAACTGAATTTTGAATATCATTGGTAATTGCACTTGCATTGATGGTCGCGAATATGATATGCTGTGTAACCGGATCGAATGATGTATATAAAAACCTGATCGAGTTTGTAAATTGAGGTTTCAAATTAGGATTACCGATAGATGTATCCAATCCATTGATCGTTTTTAAAGGCTGTAAATTAGAAACACTGGGCTGACCGGTTCTGCCTGAATAAAAAATGCGCAGGCTTTCTGTCTTTTTAAAATTATAAGAGAAATTGGCAGTTGGGATAAAGTTTACATAATTGTGCGCAACAATAATATTCTTTACAGTGTTATTGCTCGTATAATCAGTATACTGAATACCTGTACCAATATTAAAATTATATTTTGCTTGTTGCAGACGATAGCTTACCGTTAAAGTGTTGGATGTTGAATTGTACTTATAGGTATTGCTGTATAAGCTATCGAATTTATCATACAATTTGGATGCGTTATTGTATTCGTATGTATTATTGGCTGAATAACTTTTATTGTAACTGTAATTATAGCGAAACTCCAATATCTGATTTTTTGCCAAAGGTTCGGTATAAGATAAAGTAGGGCTGAATGTAAATGAATGTGCAGAATCAATATAATACTGATTCAAAGTATCCACTTTTGAAGACAATCCATAAAATGAATTGACGGCATAACTGTTCCCGTTGCCATTATTGGCGCTCCCTGAAAAACCAAGATCCAAGGAAATAGTCCTGAATTTTTTTGCGAACTTATGACGCAATTGAACATTCGCGCCGCTTATATTGAAACCAGTGTTGTAGCTGTTTGCACGGGTTACAGAACTGTTAATTAAAGAACCGCTTGGGCCAGTTGTAACAGTAGCCGAAGATGAATTAGGTGTTGATGTTTGAAAAGTGATATTGGGTCTTGCTACCAATGAATTGGATGAATCAAAATTCTCTTCTAAGTTTAAATTGATGCGGTGATTGGGTGTTTTTGATTCTGAAGTACTTACCGAATTTTTAAAAGTTGAGGAGTCCTGACCAATCAGTTGAGTCTGACTTTGCTGGTTTATATCAACTTTAAGATTATTATAAAAATAACTTCCGTAAAAAGTACTGTTCATCTTTCCCCATGAATCTTTAAAATTTAATCCACCCGCCAATGTAGTAGTGATACCCGGGCTGCTTCCGCCGGAAGATGCAGTGAAACCACCACCACCACGTCCACCACCGCCTCCTAAAATATCCTGTTGCGTGAAATTCTGTTTATTGATATCATTCGCTTGTCCTAATACTGATAACTGACTATTTCCATCAAAGCGATGTATATTGATGCTGGCATCATACTTTGAAGTATTATCAGCATCAGTTCCTATACCACCCACTACTTTACCAAAATAACCTTTCGACGTATTTTTCTTCGTAGTGATATTAATTGTCTTTACTCTGTTCCCGTCATCAAATCCCGTAAACTTGCTTTGATCACTCAAATCATCAAACACCTGAATCTTGTCAATAACATCCGGAGGTAAATTTTTGGTTGCCATCTTAGGATCATCACCAAAAAATCTTTTCCCGTTCACCAAAACTCGTTGTACGGTTTCGCCCTGCGATTTGATACCACCGTTCTTATCTACATCAATGCCGGGTATTTTTTTCAAGAGGTCTTCAGCAAGAGCATTGGGTTTAGTTTTAAATTGTGATGCGACAAATTCAACTGTATCTTTTTTGATCTGAACAGAAGATTGTGTAACCACTACATCGGGTAATCTGTCTGCAATTGCTGCCAGATAAACCGTTCCGATGTTCAATTCCTGATTTGCTTTTGAGATCTTTATTTTTTTATACTGAGTGGCATAACTTGAAAAGGAGATGCGGACTATATAATTCCCGAAAGGAATATTACGAATGCCAAAACTGCCGTCCTGAGCAGCTAAACCAAGTAATATTTTGGATGAATCAGTTGCTTTTAAAATTTCAACAGAAGCATCTTTCAGCGATTGCTTGCCAACACTATCGACTATTTTCCCTTTTAATGTACCGCTGGATTGAGCCAATAACAATCCTGAGAAAAGAACCAAAAATACAGTTAGAATATTTTTTTTCATGAATGAATAGAATGATTAAATCATTAGACTGCAAACTACGTTACAGATCAAAACAATTTTTCAAAATATCGGTGGACGGTTTGGATGAATAGGCATGAGGTAAACTATTCGGTAAATAGCAGTATTAATCGGGCAATCACAGTTTATTTCCCTTTTGGCCTTTTTTAAAGATAAAATACATTATAGCCAATTCCCTATACTCAAATAACATAAAAAAGAGAAACTGCCATTGCTGTTCTATTTTTGAAGAAAGATTCGCTCTATGAGATCGCTTTCAAAAATGAACGTGTTACTGTTATTACTTTTCCCTTTAATAGCAATCGCACAAAGTTCTTCCGTTAAACAAATTCAACTCAAACAGTTTTTATTGCAATCATCTGAAATTGTAACAAATAACGGAGCTGATTTATCAACCGCCAATTATCAGTCAAAAGAAAAATGGTTTACTGTTATCGTTCCTTCAACAGTTTTAACAGGATTAGTTGCTAATAAAGTTTATCCGAATCCTTATGAAGGATTGAACAATATGCTGATTCCGGATGCGTCAGACAGTTTCAACAATCAATATCATTTAGCGCAATACTCACATATTTCCAATGTTCCCAATCCTTGGAAAAAAGCGTATTGGTATAAAACAAGTTTTACAATTCCTGAAAATGATAAAGGGAAATTATTTCAACTCGTTTTCAAAGGAATTAATTATCGTGCTGAAGTTTGGTTGAATGGAAAATTAATGGCAGATTCTTCTCAACTCGTTGGCATGTTTGCTGAATTTAATTTGAATGTGAGTAATGCGATTAAAGCAGGTGATGAAAATTTTTTAGCAGTAAAAATTTATCCGCTTGATTTTCCCGGATTACCTGCTCATCCGCAATTGAATGCATTGGGTGATTTTTATGAGAACGGCGGGCCAACCGGCGACATTGGAAAAAATGTAACCATGCTTTGTTCTGTTGGTTGGGATTGGATGCCTGAAATAAGAGATAGGAATATGGGTATCTGGCAACCGGTGTATTTAAGAACATCCGGAAATGTGGTGGTTCAACAACCAAAGATCTCAACAACATTTGTTTCGGGCAATGATACAATTGCAGCAAAACTAAATATCCAATTAACGTTGGCTAATTACGGCAAACAAAATCAACAGGGAAAATTACAAATAACCATTTCGCCCGAAACCTTTACCGGCAATAGTTTCAGCGTATCACAAAACATTTCGCTGAAAGTGGACGAACAACGAAAAATAAAATTCACATCAGATCAGTTCAAACAATTGATCATGCAGCATCCGCATATTTGGTGGCCGCATGGTTATGGCAATGCTGATCTATACAAAATACGCTTACAATATTTTTCAGGCAATGAAATTTCTGATGATACCAGTTTTGTATTCGGCATCAGAACGGTTGGTTCAAAATATTCAATAGTAAACGGATGGAGCAAAAGAGATTTTTATGTGAATGGGAAACGTATTCATTTGGTGGGTGGTGCATGGGTTCCTGATATGATGTTGCAGGAAGATTCATTACGTTTTGCACAAGAATTACTATTGTGTAAAAATGCAAATACAAATTTGGTGAGGATATGGGGAGGCGGTGTTGCACCTCCTGATGCATTCTTTGAAACAACTGACAGATTGGGATTATTAGTATGGGAAGATTTCTGGATCACCGGCGATACACATGGTGAATTTAAAGGCTCATCGACCTATCCATTTCAGGGAAATGTTTATGTAAAGAATACCATCAGCACCATTTATCGCTTGCGCAATCATCCTTCTTTATTGGTTTGGACAGGAGGTAATGAAGGCCATGCCAGAAAACAATTGTACGATGCGATGCGTGAAAATGTTGCATTGATTGATGGAACAAGACCTTTCATTCCATGCTCATCTGGTTTTGCGCATTTACCCAAAGGCTGGAATATGTCATGGCCGGATAATCAACCCGGTGGTGTTTATAGTGGTGGTTCTTATAAATGGGAAGACCCCAATTATTATTATGCAAAAGTGAATGAAGGAAAAGATTGGTTGTTTAAAGATGAAACCGGCATTCCATCGCAAGTGCCTTATGAAACTTTAGCGAAAAATATTATTGATCTTAAACATGATACAACACTGCCTTATCCATTCAATAATTCTTGGGGTTATCATGATGCATGTACAGGCAATGGTCATTACGAATTGTATTTTGAAGAGATGGTGAAAAGGTTAGGAACACCAACATCATTAAAAGATTTTTCTGATAAGATGCAGATCATGAATGCAGATGGTTATCGCGGAATATTTGAAGCGGCGGCTCATAAACTAAATGATAATGGCGGCGTTTTGTTATGGAAACTGAATCCTGCATTCCCCAGTGTGATGTGGCAGATCTTCGATTATTATTTGGCACCTAATGCCGGATATTATTTCATGCAATCGGCCAATGAAAAATTGCATGTGCAATTGAATTTAGACGATTCTGTTGTTGCTGTTGTAAACAGAACTTATCATGCAGAAAATAACCTGACAGTTGATGCTGCAGTTTATGATATCGACGGGAAACAATTATTTACACAACAAACAAAATTGAATATTGGTGAATCACAAGTCAAAAAAATAATTTCATTGAGTTCTATTCTTTCAAAATATACAAGTCTGAGTTTTGTGGTTTTGAATGTAAAAGATGTAACCGGAAAATTAGTTTCGCATAATGTGTATTGGTTTGCAAAAGATCATCAATATCAATCTTTGAAAAATATTGCTGCAACTAAATTAGAAGTAAAGATCATCAAGAAAGAAACAGAAGCAACTAACACCAAATGGACCATTCAATTTACAAACACAAACAAACAAATGGCATTTTTTGTGCATCCTAAATTAACAGACAGCAATGAGGAAATATTTCCGGGATATTGGAGCGGCAACTATTTTACACTGGCACCGGGCGAAACAATTACATTAAATGCAACTTATCCAAACGCAACAATCGCTGATAAAAAGTTACTATTAAAATTAAGCGGCTGGAACAGGAATGAGGAGTTGATTACAGATATTGAATAGAAGTTTATTTTCTCACGCAGAGTTAAAGAGATACCAAGCTACACAGAGTTCTCTGTGCAAACTCTTTAACTCTGTAGTAAAACACAAATACTGCTATAAAAATTAACTAAACAAATATTCAACATCGGCTCTTGTTAAGCTCTTAACAAAACCTTCATCGTCGGTAATCAAATCTCTTGCAAGGTTTCGTTTGCGTTCCTGCAGTTTTAAAATTTTATCTTCAACCGTATCAGTACAGATCATACGATATGCAAAAATATTTTTTGTTTGACCAATGCGGTGTGTTCTGTCAATGGCCTGTTGTTCCACCGCAGGATTCCACCAAGGATCAACGATATAAACATAATCGGCAGCAGTTAAATTCAAACCCACACCACCGGCTTTCAATGAAATTAAGAACACACGACACTCATCATCATTCTGAAAATGATTGATGGCTTTTTCTCTGTCGGCAGCAGAAGTGCTTCCGTCAAAATATTCGTACACCACTCCCAACTCTCTTAATTTTTCTTTGATCAATGCCAGCATTCCTAAAAATTGAGAAAATATCAAAGCCTTGTGATTACTGATATTTTCAGTGATCTCTCTTCCTATTTCTTCGAGTTTTACAGAAACATTTGGAAATCTTTCCTGTTCATTTACTATTGCAGGGCTATCGCATATCTGTCGCAATTTCATCAAGCCTTGCAAAATAGTTAACTGCGATTTTTGTACACCTTGCGTATCAACAACACCTAAAATCTTGTCGCGATAATCATTTCTATATGCATCATAAATCTTACGCTGCTCATCGCCCATTTCGCAGAATAAGATCATCTCTTGTTTTTCAGGAAGGTCTTTGGCAACCTGTTCTTTTGTTCTGCGTAAAATGAATGGGTATAATAATTTTCTTAAATGATCTTTCTGTTCTTTCTCTCCAAACTTATCAATCGGTACAGAGAATTCTTGTTTAAAGAATTCAACACTTCCCAACATGCCGGGATTTAAAAAATTCATCTGCGCAAAAATATCGAAGGTATTATTTTGTAAAGGCGTACCGCTCAAACACAGTCTGTTCTTAGCTTTCAGTAAACAGGCCGCTTTGGTCACTTTGCTTCCGGGATTTTTGATAGCCTGACTTTCATCTAATATCACATAATCAAAATCAACATCCACGAATTGTTTGATATCGCTTCGCAATGTCCCGTATGTGGTGATGATCACATCAATATGATCCTGCGATAAACTTTCTCTGATCCTTCCACCACCATGATGAATATAAAATGTAAGTGATGGTGTGAATTTTCTGATTTCATTCTGCCAGTTAAACATCAATGTTGTTGGACAAACCACCAATGCTTTTAATGAACCTTGTTCTTCTTTTAAATGATGAATGAAAGATAATGCCTGCACTGTTTTACCTAAACCCATGTCATCTGCCAATATACCTCCCCACTGCACTTCACGCAGGTAATTCAGCCATTGAAAACCGCTTTCCTGATAAGGCCTCAACACATCTTTTAAATGTACAGGTGCATCAATAGTTTTAATGGAATGATTGGATTTTAATTTTTCATATTTTTCTTCGAGCTGAATAAATAATTCTTCTTCATTTCTTTCGAGATACAATTCTTCAATCACACTGAAATGATATTTACTCAATTTCATGTTCGATGATTTGCCCTCACCCACCCTGAACAACAAAGAATATTTTTTGATCCATTCTTCCGGCAAAATTCCCAATGTGCCGTCAGACAATGGCACGAATTGTTGTTTGTTCGACAATGCTTTTTTTACATCTGCAACGGTAACTTTCTGTTCGCCGAATAAAATTTCAATTTTCGCATCGAACCAATCTGTATGCGAGCTGATGAAAATTTTAGTGGATGGTTTTGCAGTATTGAAACGGAAATTTTTCAGTGCCTCAAAACCAAAAACGGGCAACTGCATTTCCTTCATAGCATCCACAAATAAAAAGAACCAGTTGTTCTTTAAAACATCAGCACCTTTTAATGCCAATGAATCTGTTTCAATGGGATGAATGAAATTGGAATGCAAAGATTCAATCTTCTGCACAAATTCTTTTTCGGCTTCCAGATTTCTTTGTATCACCAATAATTTATCTGCCTGCGGTAAAATTATTTTTTCTTTATCGCCTGCTTTTACATCGTATCCTTTATAAGTAAACACCGGTTGAAAAACAAGATAATCTCCTTTCTCTTTTAAAATGATTTTTGCTTCAGGCTTGATATCTTTTACTTCTTCTTTCTTTAGATTTCCGAAATGAACATTATATTCTTTCGATAAAGGCAAGATGAAATCGTGCAGATGCGTACCCCATGTTGCTGCATCAAGCATTAATTTACCTGACGGAAGAAATTTTTCTATCACCATCAGGTCTTCTGTTTTTTGCCAGGTGAAGAACTGATTATGATACTGAAAAAACAAAGGAGCTTCACATTCATTCTCCGAAATATTCAGATCTGCCAACGGCAATTTTATTCTGCACTCCACTTCATATTGTTTATTTTCCTTATTAAAATTCACAATGAATTCCGGAGAAATGAAATGTGCTGAAAACTCAGCCTGTAACAGATTAGCTGTTGTAAAAGTTTTTTTGGAAGGAAGATAAAATGCAAAATTACTTTCAGCTAATTCAGTAAATAATTTCTTGAATTTGGCAAGTAAATATTCATTGATAAGATGCCTCGTCTCTTCAGGTAATTCATCATCATGCTGCTGAATGATATTTTCCCAAATACCACTGAATGGTGAATTACGATTTAAATATCGGTTCACTTCAGCGGGTAATAATTTACGAATCTGTTGCAGTAATATTTTATCTTCTTCACTAAAAACTTCTGTATTTATGAAACGGCTCAGATCTAATTTTTCAACCTTGCCTGTATATTTTGCAAAATCATCATCCGCTTCACCTTGAATGGCTTCAATCTGAACATAAGGATACTGTACCTGATGTGTGGTGATTACCACGCCCAATTTCATTGCTGACTTTCTCGATGCTTCAATTTCTTCCAACACCAACTGTGCTTCTGCTTCAGCAGGTGTTTCCATGTATGAAGATTTTGGGCGAAGGTCGTTGGATGTTGAACTTGCAACCACTCTTTTAATGCTTGTATCCAATAGTTTTAAAAATGGTTTACCATTCTGATAGGTAAATTCAAATTTGTTTTTAAGATCATCTTCTAAAGAATACCCATATAGAGATAACAATTTGTTTTTTTCTTTGTCCCAATTGCGTATGCTGTCAAAATAATTAGGGCCATGACTTTGTAGCAATTGCAGCAGCACTGCATCTTTGTGCATGCATAAGGGATGTGCATTGTCACTGTTACAATTGCAACTGGTATCAAAATTGCGTTCTTCGTTTTTCTGGATCAATAATTTGAATAGTTGTCCGTCAACTTCCATCTCTGCCAAAACCCTTTCATCTTTTGCTTCAATAATGTTGACTTTATTGCTGCGCAGATATTCTTCCGCAGCTTCTAAATTTTCGGGTGATGACAACATCCTGATCATCTTCAATTCCAGCAACTTCATTTTTACAATAGTGTGTTTCTGATCATACACCATGTGTTTATCGCCCAGCATATTCCTGTCCAGCATTTCCTGCAACTGAAATAATGCACCTGCTTTATGCCGGCAAACTTCACTTAAATTATACGGACAGGTACAGCGTAATGAAATAGTTTGCGGATCTTTGAATTTATGGATGTGCACTTTATAATAAGTGGCATAACTGTCATCCTTTACACGAAACACAACAGCGTTCATCAATTCATCGTACTCGATCAATTCCACATTTCCCAATGCATGAATTTTTTTTCCGCGACGAATCACTTCTTCTGATCCATTGTTGTAGATATGCTTAACGAGATAGGGTAAAGCCATAGTTTAGATGACGGTTTACAGATTGACAGATGACAGAAGTTTGAGACAGTCATCTGTCATCTTTTTCTGTCATCCTTTCTTTAAAGGGCAATTTGCAAAAGTAAAGGAATGAAGATGATACTTTTGGTCGAAAGGAAGCTTTTGTGAATGAAATGTTTGTTAAGAAAAAAGTTGCTGAAGAAATGTAGTTTGTATAAATTTTTATCCCGATATTTATAAGTTTGTTTTTACATAACCACTAATGCCTCATTTTTATATACAGGCAGGATATTCGCTACATCTTTAGTTACGCAATATTCAAGGTCTTTCTCCAAACCAAATGCTGCCAAGCGGTGCCAGTGTGTAGTACGACGGATAAAATCTTTCATTTCATTTTTATGCAACTGATACATGTCTTCCGCCATTAATGAAGAATCGCAATGGATCGTGAATTGTTCTTTGATACGACTGATCACAGCACCTGCAAACAAAGTATCTTCTAAGTTGAATTTATCTTTCCATGCCGAACAACCCAGTATCACATTTTTTTGTTCTGCAGCTAAATGATCGCATACAGCAGACAGATTAGTAAATGAACCTGTGATCACTTCATCAGCACCATTCTTTAATGCCATGTGCAATAATTTGGTACCGTTGGTTGTGGTCAATACCAATGTTTTTCCTTCAATAAAACTGCGGGGATATTCGGCCGGAGAATTACCATGATCCAATCCTTCAATTATTTTTCCATCGCGTTCACCCGCTGTAATGCTGTTGGGCGTTGCATTTCCGAGTTCAATACATTTTGAAACATTATCCACCGGGATCACTTTCGCAGCACCGTTGAACAATGCTGTTGCAATAGTTGATGTTGCCCTGAACACATCAATGATCACAACAATGCTATTGCTTACATCATAAATATCCAATAAACGTGGAGAGAGAATGGTATGCAGAACAGGTTTATTACTCATAAGTTGAGCAAATATAATTTAGATTTTTTTGTGGCGAGCAAGAGAATAAGAATGATACTGTAGTTGCGCCGCACACTTTTGCTGCTGGGCTGTGAGCAGAGAGCCTCGAGTAATCGCTCGAAACTCATAGCTATAATCTCATAGCTTTCTTCTGTATTCAATTCGCACTTTTGCAACTCCTGCATCAATCATATCAATTTGCTTGGCAGCTGTTTTACTTAAGTCAATGATTCTTCCACTTACAAAGGGTCCGCGGTCATTGATACGAACGATCACAGATTTATTGTTCGACAAATTCGTCACTTTTACATTCGTGCCAAATGTGATCTTCTTATGCGCTGCCGTTAATTTATTTTGACGGAATATTTCTCCGTTTGAAGTTGGTTTGCCATCAAAACTATCTGAATAAAAAGAAGCATAGCCGGTTTCTGTAACGATATTCCCTTCACCGGAAGGAATAGATTTACGATGACAGGCAAATAATAAAAAACTAAAAGAAAGAAAAACTAAAAATTTAATTTTCATTATACGAATGGAAATTTGACCACTTTCGCTTTCACCAAAGTATTGCGTATGTCAATAAAAATATAGCTGTCTAATGTGGCATTTTCAACAGCTACATAGCCAAGTCCTACTGCTTTTCCGAGCGAAGGTGCTTGTGTACCGCTCGTTACTTTACCAATTGTATTTCCTGTTGCATCTTTAATTATATAATCATGGCGAGGTATACCGCGATCGATCATTTCAAAGCCAACTAATTTTCTTTTTACGCCTTCTGCTTTTTGTTTTTCTAAAATTTCTTTCGATGTAAAATCTTTGGTGAATTTGGTGATCCATCCCAAACCGCTTTCCAATGGCGAGGTAGTATCATCAATATCATTGCCGTATAAACAAAAGCCCATTTCCAAACGAAGTGTATCTCTTGCACCCAACCCAATGGGTTTTAATCCCTGTGGCCCGCCCATCTCAAAAATAGCATTCCATATTTTTTCTGCATCACCGTTTTTGTCCTCAAAATAAATTTCAACGCCACCTGCTCCGGTATAACCCGTTGCACTGATCAACACATTATCTACTCCCGCAAATCTTCCTTTTGCAAAAGTGTAATACTTCATGTTTAAAATATCAATATCAGTTAATGGTTGCAAAATTTTTGTAGCATTAGGACCTTGAATTGCCAACAAACAAGTTTTATCACTGATATTATGCATTTCAACATTCCCGGAATTGAAAGAGGAAATCCATTTCCAGTCTTTTTCGATATTGCTTGCATTCACAACCAACATATATGTTTTATTTTCTTCAATGCAATACACCAACAGATCATCCACAATTCCGCCATCTTTATTTGGCAAACAACTGTACTGTGCTTTGCCTGCAGTTAATTTAGAAGCATCATTAGTCGTAACACGCTGAATAAGGTCCAATGCATTTTCCCCCTTCAAAATAAATTCACCCATGTGACTCACATCAAAAATCCCTGCATTATTTCTTACGGTTGCATGTTCATCATTTATGCCGCTGTAACTGATGGGCATATTGTAACCCGCGAACTCAGCCATTTTTGCGCCTAATGCAATATGTTTTTGTGTGAAAGCTGTATTTTTCATTTTCGGTGTTTGTTTTATCGGTACAACAAAAATAGGCATTACACTATGGCTGAAAAAATAAAAGCAGCAAGTTGTTATACTTACTGCTTTTTCACCAAAACCAACTCTTGCAACAGAGAAAAAATGAATATTATTTTTATTTAATGGATCAATGATCATAACTGACCACTCTCGAAATTTTCCATGCCCCATCTTTGTTTTGCCAGATCATTAGAAATTTAAAAGTGCCGATCTCTTCTTTGCCATTTTCTATATGCCTGAATTGATGCGTTCCTATTTCAATAGCTCCATAATTTTTAAGCGGATGAACTTCCAGGCTTCCTTTTACCAGTTCTCTTGTTAGCCTATTTTCATTGCCGAATGCATTTCCGAAATTCTCGAAAACCTTTTGATAGGGAACCAATCCGTCATTATCCTGAAACCATTCAAGATCTTCAGTAAATAAATTTTTAAAAGCTTCAAAGTGTTTAGCATTGAACTCGGCAAATAGGATACTGTCCATTTTTGCAATCTCAGCATACAAACTTTGTGATGTGGGTGCGACTTTCTTTTCCTGCGCATGCAGGTCAATGAAAAAAAGAAACAGAAAGGACAGGATAATTATTTGCTTACATGAGAAACTGAATTTCATATTTTTTATTTTAAAACATCTTTCAAACCCTCACAAATATGTTTTACTCTTTTGTAAGAAGCTTCTGTGTTATCTCTTTTATCTAATTTTATTTTGATCCTACCCGGAGATGATTTGATATACAGCCTTGTATCGTCATGCAAAACCGTTGTTACATTGTAGTAATTATCATCGGAAAAATAAATTTCACTATCGTCTAATTCTGCATTCAAATAATGCCATACATTTTTTGTTTTGCTTTCATTATACGTTGCATAAAACTGATAGGAGTCCCTTTTTTCCTGAATGGAAATATTGGTGTTATGTCTGTAATGACAAGAAGTAAAAGCGACCACAACAAATACAGAGAAAGCGATCAGAAATTTTTTTCTTATTACAATTTTCATACAAGTTAGTTTTGATTTTTTAAAAGGGAAGTACCTCCTCCCGAGATCAGCAAGAGGTACTTTTACTCCCAACTTCAACCGAGTTTATATAAAGAATCGCATCATTAATAGGTCGTTGCTGATTGAAGGGAACTCAGAGTTCCGCAATTTTAAGTTTGCTGATTGTACAGCTTTCTTAGTTTCGGTTTTTTTAGGTGCATCGGGTTGATAATGATACTTTGAACTATCTGCAGGAGTATCCAATTGCTTATCTATTTCTTTAAGTTCTCTCAGCTTTTGTTCTTTTTCTCTCAATATTTGTTCTTTACTTTTTTTGAACTCATCTAAAGTTTTATTGCTGTTGTCATTGTCCTCATCATCTTTTTGTCTGTCTAGTCTTTCCAAACCCTTTTCAGTTTGAATGTATTCCACATTGCTTCTCCATTTTTCTTCATTCTGATCACTGTAATAATTCCAACCCCAGTCTTCATCATCCCAACCGATAGAAACATGCTGATAATTATTCCAGCCAATGCTTTCATTCACTTTTATTCTTTTGCCCACAGGAACTGCGATAGTTAAGATCACTTGCTGGTTACGGAATTTTTCTGTTTGCGTTAAAGCAATTCCTTTATCGAGCATCAACACACTGTCTTTCTGATTGATGTTATAGCTGATCTTTGATGCAGTTGCATCGGCATCATTTTTCGATCTTCCGTTAGCCATTTTCGTCATCACTACCTGAAAGCTGTCTGATGTTGATTTCACGATTCTTACTCTGATATTCTGAACAAATACGGTGTCTTCATCAAAAGTTGAAAAAGGTGCAATCTTAAACCACCTCCTGTTATTATAATATTTATTTGATGGAGGAATCGTTATTTCAAGACTATTGACTTTCGGATTCGCGATAGAGACATTTTGTTCTATCACATGATTATTGTAACGAAAATCGTTTCTTAAGGATGCGATCAAACCAATGAAGCAGAACAGACCTACCAACCATAATGCCAGGAATGAATAGCGGATCAAATTACTGTTACCTCTCAATTTTGCAATACGGCGGATGATAAATGTTACGATACCAATTACCGGTACCCAAACAAATAACAGCAACGTACCCCAGGCAAAAATATCCTGCCATCCATCGGCTATTAGGAATTCTTTAGCAGGTAATAAACTTGTGAATACTACTCCAACTGCAAATAATGAAACAACCACTGAAAATAATACCACACCCAAGATAAAATATGCAAAGATCTTAAAAAGCAATACGATGATATCGCCTAAGCCTCTGCTATTCTTACGCGCAACAGTAGATGCTTCTGCCGTAAATTGTTTGCTTTTATCACCAACGGTTTGCGTAAATTCTTTACTCCATTCCTGCGCTTTTTCTTTTACTTCTGTCCCAAACTTTTCTGCACGTTCTTTTATTCCTTCCATATCACCCTGAATGGTATTCTTGATATTGTTCAGGTCCACTTTTTCTCCTTTCATTTCCAATTTATCGGCTGTGCTTTTTGCTTCAGGGATGACTAACCAGAAAATGATATAGATGAACAGTGATCCCGGACTGAATGATAAACTTAGAAAGTGCGGAAAGCCCCACCAATCCCAATGTGTAGAACGAAATACGAATGAGATGAACGGAATCAGGAATAATAATCTTGGTATCCACGCACTGATATTAAAGTATTGTGCCAAACCGCTGCACACACCTGCTACGATCTTTTCTTCCGGATCACGGAATAAACGTTTACGTTGTGATCCGATCACTTTGGATGCACTGCTGGGAGCGGCGATCCAAAGAATCAGGTATGCAAGAAATCCAAATCCTGCACCAAATGTGGTGACTAAGAATATGACTCTTACGATTACCGGATCAATTCCGAAATAATTGGCGATACCTGAACATACACCACCTAATACTTTATGATTTTCATCGCGGTAAAAACGGCGTGGTTCTCCTGTATTACTTGCTGCTGAAGATTGTTGCTGAGAAGAAGATTTTTGTTCTTCTTTTTCTCCGGCCAATTGTGATTTCACATTGTTTTCTTCACCTTCGAAGTCTTCGGGTCTTCCCATACTTTCGATGATCCTGTTTACATCATCATCGGTAACACAGGTACTTCCTTTCTTTAATGCTTCACCAAATAATTCTGCAATGCGACCTTCAATATCATTGATGATCTCTTCGCTTCCTTCTTCATTGGCAAAGAATTTAGTTAAACTGTCCACATACTTCCTGAGTATGTCGTAGGCGGATTCCTCGATGGGAACTACCCTGCCCTGAAAGTTTATATTGATTACTTTTTTCATTGTCAGTTCGATTTTTTGGTTAAAGTTGGGTTTGATTTTCTTGAGATGAAGATTGTTGCAGTGGCTGCGTTAATGCATGAACCGCATCGGCCAATTCTTTCCAGGTTCTTTCTAATTCCCCATAAAAGTCTAAGCCTTTATCAGTCATCACAAAATATTTTCGGGGAGGACCGCTATTACTTTCCACCCACCGGTAAGTGAGCAATCCGGCATTTTTTAATCTTGTCAGTAAAGGATATAACGTGCCTTCCAAAATATGCAGGTTGGCAGTTTTCATTTGCTCAACAATATCACTTGGATAAACTTCGCCTTGACGGATTATGGATAAAATACAAAATTCCAATACTCCTTTTCGCATCTGGCTTTGTGTGTTCTGGATGTCCATGTTGTGCTTTTTAAATCCGGCCTGCCGTCTTATGCTGCCATTGGTGAGTGTAAGATGGCAGGCCTGTGATAAATAATTTTAGCTATTCAGCTTTGGTTGTTTGCCGGTTACTATTAAAGAATATATCTTCTTTGAATTCTTGGTCTTGTCATTCGCTGAATGTTCCAGAAATCTGCAGTGCTTAACATGCTTTTGTGATTGGCAGTTTCATTGTTTACTGCTATTCTTTCTTTTGTTTCCTGCATTAAGTCACTCATTTCACTTGCATCGAGTTGAGTAAGGAAATTGTTTGATTGCGTTTTCATGATCTTTATTTTTTAGTTTTTTAAAATGATTGTTTGTTTTTGTCTTGTAGCTTTTGTTTTTCTATTTCTACTTTGACAACACAAAGATAAGAGGTTATTTGGTACTATGCAACACATAGTACAATGTTTATTTTAGTAATTGGCTATTAGAAGAAGTATAATTGTTTGTATTTATTTGATTATTAATACTTTATATACTATCTGTATTTTTGGGTGATTTGACAAGCGGCTTTTTTATTAGGATGAACGGTAACTCATAAAAGAAACAAGCTTACAACAGTTAGCTGTATACAGTATAAAGTGTACGTATTTAATTAATACTTAAAGGCAGGATAAGCCTTATATAAGCCTTGTATAAGCTATCTATAAGCCTTGTATAAGCCATGTCTTTAAAGATAAGGCTTATCTAAGGGTCAAGTGTATTTTTGGAGTAGTTCAAATTTGTTTTATTTATTCTTCTATCTGCCTTTATTCCTCTATCAACCACCGCTTTTGGATTATAGTGATAAGGGTCAATCGCTGATATTGCAGTTTCAGGAGAGGATATCTGATCAAGGAATCAGCATCCAACCACAATCAGGTAAGGGGTACTGACTAAGGGCACCAATACGGCTCAAGCTAACCTGATACATTGAGCCGAATTCCTGCGAGATAAGTTCAATTACGTAACACTTGTCGATTATTGAGGGAACTACTGAATCCAAAAAATATTCATCGTAAAAATACGATAAATAAAAAATTATCCTTTACTTTGTTATATCGTATAAATACGATTAACAAAATGGCCGAGCACAAAAAAGAAGAATTCAGTAAGAAAGAACAGGACCTTGCCTCATTTGCAAAAGCGATGGCGCATCCTGCACGTATCGCCATCTTAAAAGTATTGGCACAACATAATGAATGTATTTGCGGTGAGATCGTTGAAGTATTACCGTTGGCACAATCAACCGTATCGCAACATTTAAAAGAATTAAAAGATGCAGGATTAATCAATGGCACGGTTGATGGCCCGCGCAGTTGTTATTGCATCAACTGGAAAGTATTTGAAAAATTCAATGCAGAATTTGGTTTATTATTTTCTAAACTAAAACAACAAAATAATAAATCTTGTTGCTGAGCCCCAAACTTTAATAACAGTTACAAAAAAATCTTTCCACTAAAAAATAATCAATATGAAAACTGAAACAGAATTAAAAGAAATAGTAAGACAGAAATACAGTGAGATCGCAGAACAGGATAAAACAACCAATCAATCATCCTGCTGCGGTGCAGGAGGTTGCAGCACCGAAGTATATACCATCATGAATGATGAATACAAAGACATGAAGGGTTATAATCCTGATGCTGACCTTGGTTTGGGCTGCGGTTTACCAACAGAGTTCGCTAAAATAAAAAAAGGGGATACAGTGATCGATCTTGGAAGCGGTGCAGGCAATGATTGTTTTGTTGCGAGAGCATTAACAGGAGAATCCGGCAAAGTGATTGGTATTGATTTTACTGAAAAGATGATCGAAAAAGCCAGATCCAATGCAGAGAAATTGGGATACAATAATGTTGAGTTTCGTTTTGGTGATATTGAACAGATCCCTGTTACCGCCAATGTTGCGGATGTGATTGTCAGCAATTGTGTATTGAATCTTGTTCCCAATAAATATAATGTATTAAAAGAAGTATATCGTGTTTTAAAACCCGGCGGACATTTCAGTATTTCTGATATTGTTCTGCAGGGACAAATACCTGCCGAATTAAAACAAGCTGCCGAAATGTATGCAGGATGCGTGGCCGGTGCCATTCAAAAGGAAGTCTATCTCGAAACCATCACAGCAACAGGCTTTAAAAATATTCAACTGCAAAAAGAAAAAGCGATCATTATTCCCGATGATATTTTAAAGAATTATCTGAATGAAGAACAGATCGCTGCTTACAAAAAAAGTAATACTGCGATTTATTCAATAACCGTTTATGCTGAAAAATCTTTATCAGAGGAAGCTTGTTGTGCGCCGGGTTGTTGCAGTAAATAATATCAATGTAAAGTTTAGAAGGAATGAAAAAATATTTTGCTGAATTCATCGGCACTTTTGCTTTAGTATTTTGCGGCACCGGAGCCGTAACAATTAATGAAATAACAAATGGTTCAGTTACACATGTTGGCATACCAATTACTTTCGGTTTAATCGTAATGGCAATGATTTATTCTATTGGAGATATATCGGGCGCACACATGAATCCTGCTATTACAATTGCATTTGCAGTTAATAAAAGTTTTAAATGGAAAGAAGCGATCCCTTATATTATCAGTCAGGCGGCAGGTGCATTTGCAGCAAGCTATTTGCTTAAATTTTTATTCCCAGCCTCCGTATTTTTAGGATCAACAATGCCTTTAGGCGAAGCAGGTCAATCTTTTATTCTTGAAACGGTTCTTACTTTCTTTTTAATGTTTGTGATCTTACAAGTAGCTACAGGTTCAAAAGAACAAGGCATGTTTGCTGGATTGGCAATCGGCAGTGTTGTTTTATTAGAAGCAATGTTTGCAGGACCAATTTCTGGTGCATCTATGAATCCGATACGTTCTTTAGCGCCTGCAATTGCAAGTAATCATATAGAAAATATATGAATTTATCTAACTGCACCATTTACAGGTGCTGTATTAGCTGTTATTGTTTATAGAATTTTAAAAACAAAATAATGGAAAAGAAAAAATTACTTTTTGTTTGTATCGAAAATTCCAATCGTTCGCAAATGAGTCAGGCATTTGCAAAAATACTCGGCGGCGATGCCGTTGAAGCGTATAGTGCCGGAAGTAAACCCAGCGGTATTGTAAATCCCAAAGCAATTGCAGCGATGAAAGAATTGCGATATGATTTAAGTACACACGACAGTAAATCATTAGATGAAGTAAAAACTTTCGCACCCTTTGATGCAGTGGTGACCATGGGTTGCGGTGATGCCTGTCCTTGGATGCCCGCCAAGAAATTCATTGACTGGCAGATCCCGGATCCTAAACATATGGAACCTGCAGCATTCAATCAGGTACGGGATTTTATTGGTGAAAAAGTAAAAGAGCTGCTTAAAGAACTGAAAGTACAAGAGTGCGACGCAACAAAAGCCTAATAGTATTCCCTCCGTTTGTCCACATATTCTTTTTATTAATTTTTTATTAATTCATTTATTTTCCAAAAAAAGCTAACTTTAAGATTATCTATCAGACTGATGAACTAAAAACTTCGAGTATGAGAGGTGTAAACAGAGTTATGCTGATTGGCAATTTGGGTAAAGACCCGGATGTGCAGTATCTGGAAGGCAATATCGGCGTTGCAAAATTTCCGCTGGCAACAACAGAAACGTATAAAGACCGGAGCGGAAAATTAATTTCCCAAACGGAATGGCATACAGTTGTACTGTGGCGCGGATTGGCTGAATTAGCACAAAAATATTTGCACAAAGGAAGTTTAATTTATATAGAAGGCCGTTTGCGTACACGCAGCTGGGAAGATAAAGAAGGCAATAAAAAATTTGCAACTGAAGTGGTAGGTGATAATCTGATCATGCTGGATAAACGCGGAGACGGACATGGGGGGCATGGCGGAACGGATCCAATCGAAGGTTTTGGAGATGATGTTCCACCCATCGGCGATCCCGGAGAAAGTTTACCTTTCTGATAAGTTGTATAAAAAGGATATTTTCGCAGAGCATTTTAAAGACCGACAATCAATCGGTCTTTTTATAATAGCATCATTGTTCACTAAAATTTTTTGTTTTGGATTATCACCCGGGTTTAGCGAATCATTTTTTATTGTTGGCAATAAACACGCAAGCTACCACTGTTTTGATTGTTTTACTGCTGTGTTTATTTATCATCTCTTTTATTGTGAGCGGTTCTGAAGTTGCTTTCTTTTCATTAACCTATAAAGACATCAATCTTCTCAAGACCAAACAGAGCTTCTCTTATAAACGCATTGTTGATCTGCTCGAAGACCCCAAAACATTATTGGCATCACTGTTAATTGCCAACAGTTTTATCAATATCGCCATCATCATCATCTCCAATATTTTGATGGATGATCTCTTTGTCTTCAATTATAATTATGAATGGCTTGAATTTGTGATCAAAGTGGTATCGGTAACTTTTATGCTGATCCTTTTTGGTGAAGTAATGCCCAAGGTGATGGCAACACAAAACAATATCCGTTTTGCCAAAGAAATGGGGCCGATCGTGGAATTGATACACTATATTTTTAAAAGTGTAAGCAAGTGGATGGTGAAATACAGCGATATCATTGAAAAGCGATTATCCAACAAAGCAAGTGGCACTATCACCAATGAAGAATTATACCATGCCATTGATATTACAGACACGGGCACCAATGAAAATGAACGGAATATTTTAAAAGGTATTTTAAAATTCGGCAACATTACCGTTAAACAGATCATGCGTGCCAGATTGGAAGTGCATGGCATTGATCATGAAATGAATTTTGATGAATTGATGAAACAGGTAGCTGATCTGCATTACAGCCGTATTCCTGTTTATAAAGACGATTTGGATGAAGTGATAGGTATGATACATACCAAAGACCTGATTCCGCATTTGAGTGATAAATCAGATTTTAACTGGCATACATTAATGCGGCCGCCTTATTTTGTTCATGAACAAAAATTGATTGAAGATCTATTACGTGAATTTCAAAGTAAACGCATTCACTTTGCGGTAGTGGTGGATGAATTCGGCGGCACCAGCGGTATTGTAACATTAGAAGATATCATGGAAGAAATAATCGGAGACATTAATGATGAGTTTGATGAAGAAGATGCACCTTATAAAAAATTAGACGATTATAATTATGTGTTTGAAGGAAGAACGATGATCAATGATGTTTGTAAAGTAATGGAATTGCCTGTTGATACTTTTGATACTGTAAAAGGTGAAAGCGATTCTTTAGCAGGATTAGTTCTGGAATTGGCCGGTGAAATTCCTTCAGTGAATAGTATGGTGCCCTGCGGAGAATTTGAATTTATTGTATTGGAAGTATTAAAGAACCGCATCAATAAAATTAAAATAACTATCAAGCCGCAGTTAAGTGAAGAAAGTTAAAGAAAGCCGTGAGTCGGAAATCGGAAGTCGGAAGTTAATACAACTATTTTTGCCTTTTACCTTTTGCCTTTTGCCTTTTGCCTTCTCCTGTAACAGCACTTACACGCCTAAACCGAAAGGTTATTTTAAAATAGATTTTCCCGAAAAAAAATATCAGATATTTGATCAGCCCGGCTATCCTTATACATTCGAATATCCCGTATATGCCAATGTGGTAAAGGATTCTACATTTTTCGGTGAAGCAACTGAAAATCCCTGGTGGATCAATATTAACTTCCCGCAATTCAACGGAAGGATCTATGTGAGCTATAAAGAGATCGGTACAAATAAATTCGATAAGCTGATCAATGATGCATTCAAGCTCACCAATAAACACAATGCAAAAGCCAATTCCATTGATGAATCGATCATAACAACACCGAACAATATTCACGGCATGTTCTTTAATGTGGGTGGTGATGTGGCAACTGCGAATCAGTTTTTCCTGACCGACTCTACCAAACATTTTCTTCGCGGTGCATTATATTTTGATGCTGCACCCAATGCAGATTCATTGGCGATAGTAAATACTTTTTTATTGGAAGACATGAAGCACCTGATCAATACTTTTCACTGGAAATGATCTTCAACAAAAAGCCATCCCGAATAATCAGGATGGAGAAAGCAAACACTGATGCATGCTGTTTGCACCGTGAATAAATGATACGCTTGTCTTGAATTTTTGTTACTGTATTAACTGTTAATATTTTCTTCTCTGCGGCTGCATCTGATTCTGCAATTGCTCAATCTTTCAAATTATCTTCGTATAAATTCTTTTAAGACATTTATGATAGCTATCGATAATAAACTGATAAGTGATGATATCATTGAAGAACAATTTGTTTGCGATCTTTCGAAATGCAAGGGTGCATGTTGCGAAGATGGTGATGCAGGTGCTCCGTTATTAAAAGAAGAATTGGATCATTTGGTTGAATACTTCGATATCATTAAAGAATATTTAAGCGAAGAAGGACTTGCTGCCATTCAAAAGATCGGTAAGTATGAATACGACAGAGAATTTGGTTGGGTAACACCAACGGTTAATAGTGGTATTTGTGCTTATGGTTTCAGAGATAAGAACGGTGTAATTTTATGCGGCATTGAACAAGCTTATATTGATGGAAAAATTGGATGGAAGAAACCGATCAGCTGTCATTTGTACCCGATCAGAATTACCAAAAGTAAATTGGACCCTGATATTGAATATTTGAATTATGAGCCCAGAACTGATCTGTGTAAAGCCGCCTGCAGCTTAGGAAAGAAATTAAAAGTTCCGGTATATTTATTTTTAAAAGATTCGCTGATCAGAAAATATGGTGAAGAATTTTATGAAACGTTGAAAGCAACGGCCGAACGTGAATCGTGAGTCGTAAATCGCTAGTTTAGAGCCTAATTACTTGCGACTACCGATTTACGTTACTGAAAAATAAAAATCATGAGTAATAACGCAGCTTCATTTATTGCAAAAAGTACCATTAAGGCGGCTGACTTAGATCATCGCCGAAAAATTAATTTCAATATCGGCAAATACAATGCAGTGGTGCCGAAAGGCAAAGAACAATTTACCGATGTAATGACTGCACGCGAACGTGCCAAGAATACCAAATGGCGTGCCATTGAACACTTAGATCAATACTTAGAAAATTTCGAAAAAGTAATTACAGCCCGAGGTGCGAAAGTTTTATGGGCAGAGAATGCAGAGCAGGCTTTGGCTGAAATAGGGAAAATTTGCAAAGAAAAAAATTGCAAGACATTGGTGAAGAGTAAGAGTATGGTGACAGAAGAAATTCATTTAAATAAATTTTTAGAAAAGAACGGAATTGAAAGTGTTGAAACTGATCTGGGCGAATACATTCAGCAATTAGATGGAGAAGCTCCTTATCATATTGTAACACCTGCCATGCATAAAAGCAAGGAAGATGTTGCAAAACTTTTTGCAAATAAATTAGGAGTGCCCGGTGGCTTATCGCCCGAAGAATTAACACAAGTTGCAAGAATTAAACTGCGCGAAAAATATGTACAAGCAGAAGTGGGTGTTACCGGTGCCAATTTTATTATCGCAGATATCGGCGGCATTGCCGTTACAGAAAATGAAGGCAATGCAAGATTAAGTTGCGCCTTTCCCAAAACACATATTGTTGTTGTTGGCATTGAAAAAATGTTACCCTCCATTAATGATCTCGGTTTGTTTTGGCCATTACTATCAACATTCGGTACCGGGCAAAAAGTTACAGTATATAATACCATTGTTACCGGTCCACGACAAGCCAATGAAACCGATGGACCTGAAGAAATGTATGTGATCTTATTGGACAATGGCAGAACAAATTTATTGAACAATCCGATCACCCGTGAAGCATTGTATTGCATTCGCTGCGGGGCCTGCTTGAATGCTTGTCCGGTTTATAAAAACATTGGTGGTCATGCATACGGAACAACTTATAGCGGTCCTATTGGAAGTGTGATCACGCCACATTTAAGCGGCATGAACGAATTCAAACATTTAAGTTATGCTTCTTCTTTGTGTGGTAATTGCACACAGGTTTGTCCGGTAAGGATTAATCTGCACGAATTATTATTAGAGAATCGTCATGAATCTGTTGTTGAAGGCGATAGTGCTTTAGGAGAACGCATTGCATGGAAGGTTTGGAAAACAGCCAGCCTCAGCAGAAAGATGTACAATATGAGCAACGGCAAATTAAAGAACCGATTGGTGAATAAAGTGGCCGGCGCATGGACAACACATCGAAGTGATCTTGATTTCAGCGAAAAAACATTTAATGAAATGTGGGTGGAGAAAAATAAAAATTAATTTTTTGTTACGGGCTATTGAATAAGAATTGGGCTACAGTTGCGTCGCACTCTTTAACGTTCTATTCATTCTTCAACTTTTTTAAGTTTGATCCTTTATTCCCAACATATCACTTCCCGTCTTCAATACATTGCCAAAACATTATTGGGTGATGCCATTGAATTAACCAATAATAAAGAATATTTCATTCAATATAACGGAGCAAAAATTAGTTATTCCTCAGAAACGATCGACTGCATAACATTCCAAATAATACCGCATGGTTTATTATTTGAAACAGAAATAAAAGAACAATCCATAGATTGCTTTGAATGGAATGGTTTAAAAGCATTCTTTAAAACCGATGGTGATATTCCGTTTGATATTTTTGCTGCATCCTTTTATTTACTAAGCCGCTACGAGGAATATTTACCGCATCAAAAAGATGAATACGGGAGATACGATTATAAGAACAGCATTGCGTACAAAGAAAATTTTTTACAACTGCCTTTAATCAATCTATGGGGAAAAGAATTGGGGAAAATTTCAAGTTTCAAGTTTCAGGTTACAAGTTTCAAGCATATCCCGACTTATGATATTGACATTGCATTTGCTTATCGTCATCAACCACTATGGTTAAACGTTCTTGGTTTTTATCGCGACTTATTTACCGGAAATATTGAAAAAGTAATTGAACGCGGAAATGTGTACAGCGGCAATAAAAAAGATCCATTCGATGTTTTTGATTGGTTAGATCAGTTACACGAACAACACCAACTAAAACCAATCTACTTTTTTTTATTGGCAGAAAAAAGAACAGGGGTTGATAAGAATATTTCTCCCCGGAAAAAAGCAATGCAGCAATTAATTCAACAACATGCTTCGAAATATGAAGTAGGAATTCATCCAAGTTGGCAATCGGGAAATGAAGAGAAGATGACAGATGAAAGATTGCAGATGACGGGAAAAAATCGTCCGCCGTCCACTGTCTATCGTCAACCATTACAAGAAAGTAGCTTATTAAAAAACGAAATTTCATTTTTAAATAAAAGCACTCAACAAATAATTACAAAAAGCCGGCAGCATTATTTACGTTTTACTATTCCTCAAACATTCAGAAGATTAATTACTGCAGGAATTAAGGATGAGTACTCACTGGGATACGGTACCATCAATGGTTTCAGGGGTTCTTATACTTTACCGTTTTTTTGGTTTGATCTGGAAAAAAATGAAATAACGAATTTATTGTTGCATTCTTTTTGTTTTATGGATGCAACTTCTATTTTCGAACAAAAATATTCTGTTGAACAAACAACTGAAGAATTACAATATTATTTTGACCTGGTGAGATCAGTGAACGGAGAATTCATCAGTTTATTTCACAATCATTTTTTAACCGAGCAACCGCAATGTATGGCGTGGAGAAAAATGTATGAAGATTTTTTGAAAAAGAATTGTTGAAGAAAATTCAGAACGTTGAAGAGTGCGACGCAACAACCGATGCCAACATTACAACAGATGGTACAATAAATTAAATCTCATTTTCAATGGGCTCGGTAGTATGCACTTCTTTTAAACTATGGTTAACGAGATAGACTCCAATAATGGTGATCAATGTTCCTATCAAAATATTAATAGTTAGTTTTTCATTTAATAAGAAGAATCCTACCACCATTGCCACAATGGGGTTGATATATGCATACAATGATGCAATGGCTGCAGGTAATTGTTTCATGGAATAAATGAAACAAACAAATGCAATGCATGAACCGATCAATACCAAATAAGCAATCGCCAGCCAAGTTTGCATTGGAATTTCAGCGAGCGGGATATTTTTTCCTGAGAATACAGACATCATAAAAATAAATGGCGATGCCAGCATCATTTGCCAGCCCATGCCGTAATAAGGATTGATGTCCAATTTTTTTCTAGCAACGAAAATGGTGCCGATTCCCCATGAGATCATTGCAATGATGGATAAGATCACGCCAAATAAATAATCACTTGAGTTATGATGAAATGCATTGTCATAAAATACAACACAAATTCCAGCCAATCCGAGGATCAATCCGATAAAAGTGGCGATGGTGTTTTTCGTTTTGAAGAAGAACATTTCTATCACCACAACAAATAATGGATACAATGCAGCGATCAATGCTGCCAATCCACTTGATAAATATTTAATGCTCCATGTAGCAAAACCATTGGCGATGATCAAAAGAAAAAAAGACATGACCAATAAAGTTGGCCACTGTTTTTTGGCAGGCAATCGCTGACCTTTTAATGTAAAAAAAATAATGTAGATCAATCCTGCTGTAAATTGCCTGATCGCTGAAACCTCCAGTGGTGGTGCATTTAAAACGGCAAACTTACTCGCAACCCATGTTGTGCCCCAGATAATACTGGTAGCAGTTAATGCGATATAAGCTTTTTGTTTTGTGGTAAATGCCATTTATTTTTTGTTGTCAACAGAAGTGCAAGAATGATGCTTTTGTTGCCTTCGATTCTTTCAGTGAAAGAATCGCACTCTTGTACCGTTGAAATACTATTGTGCAATTCAACTATTACTTAATGTTTAAAATGCCTCATTCCGGTGATCACCATTGCCAATTTATTTTCTGCAGCATATTGAATACTGTCTTTATCTCTGATAGAGCCGCCCGGTTGAATAAATGCTTCAATGCCTGCTTCATGTGCGATCTGCACACAATCATTGAAAGGAAAGAAGGCATCACTTGCTAGCACGGCACCGGTCAGATCAAAATTAAATTGCTTGGCTTTTTCAATTGCCTGGCGCAATGAATCGATACGTGATGTTTGTCCGCAGCCCTTTCCTACCAATTGTTTATTTTTTATTAAAGCAATGGCGTTACTTTTTAAATGCTTACAAACAAGATTCGCGAAAATTAAATCCTCTTTTTCTGACAAAGTGGTTTCTCTACCTCCAACTTCTTTCCACTCAGCATAGTTTCCTTTATCATTGTCTTGAACCAATGTACCATTCAATAAAGATTTTCTTTGAGTCATGAGTCGTGAGTCGTGAGTCACTAGTTGAAGAAGGATTCTGTTCTTCTTCGATTTTAAAACTTGCAAAGCATCTTCATCAAATGACGGAGCAATTAATACTTCAAAGAAAATTTCGTTAATGGCATTTGCAGTTGCAGCATCAATTGTTCCATTGCAAACCAATACACCACCGAATGCACTTTCAGGATCTCCTGCCAAAGCCTCATCCCAACTGTCTTTCACAGAGCTTCTTGCAGCAATGCCACAAACATTTGTGTGTTTAATAATTCCGAAAACCTTTTCTGTTGAATCATTGAACTCATTGATCAATTGTACGGCTGCATCAACATCCACTAAATTGTTATACGATAATTCCTTTCCATTTAGTTGATTGAATATTTCTTTCAGATCACCATAGAATGCTGCTGATTGATGAGGATTCTCTCCATAACGCAATACTTGTTTGATAGCTGAAGTTTGCGTGGTGGTATTATCAGGATTAAAATAATTGTTGATGGCAATATCATAGTTCATCACTACCTGAAATGCTTTTGCAGCATAAGCTTTGCGTTGTTCAATAGTCGTTTCTCCGTTTTGTTCGTTCAATAAATTTTCTAAAGAAGCATAATCATCTTTTGCAGCGATCACTACTAGATCTTTAAAATTTTTGGCTGCGGCTCTAATCATCGAAGGGCCGCCGATATCTATCTTCTCAATAATTAATTTTTCTTCAGCAGTATTTTTTAGAGTTTCTTCGAAAGGATACAAATCAACGATCACCAGATCAATCTCAGGAATACTGTATTGTTTCATCTCTTCCAGATCCTGTGCTTCGTACCTTCTTCCCAAAATTCCTCCAAATACAACAGGGTGCAATGTTTTTACCCTTCCCCCTAAAATAGAAGGATAAGTTGTTAAGCTTTCAACGGCAATACAAGGAATGCCCGCTTCTTCCAAAAATTTTTGTGTGCCGCCTGTTGAATAAATTGTTATTCCCAGATCGTGTAATTTTTTTGCAATAGGTTCCAATCCGTCTTTATAAAAAACGGAGATGAGCGCTGACTTTATTTTTTTTGACATGATGATGAATTGAAGAACGTCGATGATTGAATTAAAGCTCCATTACAAAAGCGCCTTGCTCAGGTATGGAATGATGCCGCAAATGTAAGTTCTCACAGTCTTTTTTCCATTGGTTGATTTTCCACAAGGGATTACTTGCATCAAAAACATATTCATCACAATCAAATGCCTGTGCCAATTGATTAATATTGAGTTTTGGATTTTTAGAAATGATAATAGCATCCACTTTTATCCTTTTATCAACAATAGAAGGATTGATATAAGAATCGATCAACATAACTTTTTTGTTGGATGAGGTAATTAATTCATGTTGATGATTGATAGATGAAAGTTGATCAACTTTACTGATTCGGTTCAATATCCTTGAAGGTTTTAAATGAAAATTTTGCAGGAATCCGTCTTGCAATAAAATACTGTCACCTATAAATTGATATTTTCTTCCTTCAATAATATCCATTGCCTTGTGTTGCGGAACATTGTACACGATCATTTTTTTCTGCTCTTGTTTTGTAATAAAATCAAAACCTCTAATGATACTGAATAGTAACAGAGAACCAAGCCCCATCAGAAACGCTTTTGAACGTTTGCGCAGTAACCAAAAAGTCAATCCTGCAATTGCAAAATATAAAATAACAGTTTGAGAAATACTGATCTGAAGTGATTGCCATGTTGCTTGAGGTACAGCATTAATATGCAGAATAAAATCATTCATCCATGTGATTATAAAATTGATTGTCTTGCCAACATTAACAGCAATAGATGTAAATCGCGAAACCATCAGCAATAACAATTCTGCATATAAGATCAAGCCCGATAAAGGAACTGCGATCAAATTGGCAAATAAGAATAATCTCGGAAATTGATGAAAATAAAATACGATAAGCGGTAATGTTAATATTTGTGCAGACAGTGTAACTGCCGTTAATTCCCAGATATATTTCAATAGTTTATTTGAAAAATAAAACCAGTTATTGATATGTTTTGAAAAGATGACGATACTTAATACAGCAGCATAGCTTAACTGAAAACCAACATCCCATAAACTGAACGGGCTAAATAATAGTATCGCAAATGCAGATGCAGCAAGGTTATTGTAAATATTAATCCGTTTTGAAAAACTTTCGCCTAAAACAATAAACGAGAACATCACTGCACTTCTCAATATGGATGGCGCGGCACCTGCTATAAAAGTAAAGCCCCAAATAATAGTTAGTACAACAAATGGTTTTATCCATTTTACAAATCTTTTATTTTGAAAAGGCTTGATAAAAAAAATGATCAGCCCGTATATCATAGCGATATGCAAACCACTGATCGCGATGACATGCACTACGCCTGTATTGCTGTATGCCTGCACCAATTCTTTATCAAGATCATCTCTGTAACCGATCAATAATGCTTCTGCAATACTCAGTGCATCGGGAGTTGTAATATACTGACGCAATGCTGCAAGTAATTTGATTCGCGTTCTTAATAAAAAGTCATTGAAGAAAGATTTATTTTCGGAAGAAAGTATTTGATAATCTTTCCTCATCAAATAAACCTGATAATAAATATCTTGAAATGCACAATATTGTTTGTAATCAAATGCGCCGGGATTACCTGAATTAATAATTGCCTGTAATGGTTTATGAATGATGATCCTTGATCCGTAGTGCAATAAAGGCTTAAGTTCGTCTTTTTTGAAATATAATAAGACTGTTCCATTTGCAGTTTGTTTTTTTTCATTGATTACAGTTTCTATTTTTGCAGAGGTTTTGAATGATTTTTCTTTCTCTGTTAATGGCTCCTGAACAGTTGCAATAACATAAGAATCACTTCTATAATTTTGAAGTGAAATCTTTCGCTGATTCAAAAAAACAGAAACTGCTCCTGCAGATATAAAAAATAGTTGAATACCCAATCCCATTAACCATTGATGGCTGAACATTGAATGAGTATTCAGAAGATTGAAAACTGAAATAAGTATCAGTGCAAAAACAACAACAAATCCGATGATTTCCCGATTCGGATCAAAATAAAACTGAAGCAAAATTCCTGCAATAAACGGCAATAATACCCGCAGAAACGGGACAGGTTTCCAGATGAAAATCTCGAATCTCAGCATATAAACTGCTATTTTTAGAATATGATCTATGTGGGAGTTATTGCTTTTAAAGCGTAGAGATAAAATTTGAATATGGCTTTATCAAAGTATAAAGTCAGGTAAATCAGACAAATAGCTATAAATTTCCCCTTTTAGCATTGCCTATTAACCAAAATTTCCCCATCAGTTTTGGTAAACTTTTGAGGAAATCGGAGGGTTTGTTTAACAGGATATAGGATTTTAAAAACGGCACTTATACTAACCCTTTTGCTAATATCCTTTGTTGTAGTCAAAAAACTAAATATTAGGGCAAAAAATTGTAACGGTATTTTTTCCGTTGTTTTAACGGTATAATTATACCGTGTTTTAACGGTATAGTATTTGCTTTTTTCACGGTTTTTCATCCAGTCTATTAACGGTTTTTTTTTCAATATTTCAACTCGAATTAAGGGATTTTTAATCATTTATAAATTGAAGTAATTCATAATTGATTGAGGCTCATCATTTTTTTCAAAAATCCTTTCTTGTTTGAAAATACTTTTACGGAGTAAATTAAAATTATCCATTTAAAACCTTTTTTACCATGCAAACAATCGAAACAAAATCCTTAAAGGTTGGCCAGTATGTAAATACTGCACATGTAGATTCTGCGATCAGAAATTACAAACAAGAAAGATGGGTTCATAACAGTGAAAGGATCGGCAAAGAAGATTCTTTGAGCGCATGGTGGAGTGTAGAAGAATTAGAAGAATTCATCGAACATGCCAAAACACATGGTGCTGATGGTGTAAAATTCTATTTTGGCGCATATGATAAAGAACATGCTCCTTTGGCTGAATATGCTGACAGACAAACATTGGTAATGGTGGCTACCAAGCAAAAAGAAAATGCAGACGGCACTACCAAGAATAAAGATATTTATATCAATACTGAAAAAGGAACTAATATAGTTGCCTATAATTGTGGAAGATTATGTCCTCCGTTCTGCGGACAGGGTGATGACTTAGATAATGATGAAATTGGTATCACTATTGTTGATAAAGGAGATAAAGGCTTTGTAGTTATTTAGTACTACGCTTTAAAATAATATTAAAACCCCCGGATTCGGGGGTTTTCTTTTTTATACCTGTAAATACCACTTACTTTTATGATTCATGCATGTACCGTTTTTTATTTATATCATCATTTTTAGTACCGTATGCGGTTTTTATAGCCTTTATAAAAAAAATCGCTTACGCTTTATTTAAAATTACTTCCGTTTTTTTTACTTGTCACTGTCTTTGTTGAACTAGGGGCCAATTTGATGATAAAAATTGAGAAAAGAAATGCTCATACATTTTTAATCTACAACCCTTTTACTTGTTTTGAATTTGTTTTCTACATTTTCATGATAAGAGAATTCATTAAAAGAGATTCCGCAAAAAAAATTTTATTAGGACTGATAGTGATATATCCAATTGCCGCAACGATCAATATTATACTCTTTCAGGGAGTACATCAATTTCACTCTTTTACATATTCAATAGGTTGCTTATTAATGGCAGCTTGTTGTATCTATTATTTCTATGAATTATTTTTAATGCCCCATTCAGTAAATTTATTAAGGCAACCTCCATTTTGGATTTGTACAGGACTATTATTCTATTATGCTTTTACCTATCCTGTTTATGGATTAAGCAATTTAATGTCTGGCTTATCTAATCATCTATTAATTATTATTTCTAGAATTCTTGATTCGTTGAACATTCTATTATATTCATTTTTCAGTATCGCTTTTTTATGCAGACTCAGAATACGGAAATAATGTCTTTTCTTGTCATTGGTGCATCGATGGCATTTATACTAGTCCTGTTTATTGTTGCCATTGTTTTTCTGTACCAACGAAGACAGCAGTCACATGAAAAAGACTTGCTGAAATTAAAGGAAGAATACGATCAGGAATTATTGCGCAGCCAATTGGAAATTCAGGAAACAACTTTAAAAACCATCAGTCAGGAACTGCATGATAATGTTGGGCAAATGCTTTCGGTTGTGAAACTATCTATGGCAAGTACCGGCCTTACTAAAGAGCATCCCGCTTTTGAAACCATTACTGCTTCAAGAGAAATATTAAACAAAGCTATTCTTGACCTGGCCAATCTCACCAAGAGTTTGCACACCGACCGCATTTCACAAATCGGTTTGGAACAAGCCGTTCAATTCGAGATCAACACCATCAATAAAACAGGTTTGATGCCGATCGAATTTATCGCTCCGACCAATCCTGACCACAAAAATTTAGACGGACAAACTTCGATTTTCCTTTTTAGGATGTTTCAAGAAATACTTAATAACACTTTAAAACATTCTAAAGCCACTCATGTAAATGTGATGATGGATTTTACACCCAACAATATCTTTGTTTTAAAAGTAGAAGATAACGGTGTTGGTTTTGATGTGGAAGAAAAGAAAAATAAACCATCTGCTTCAGGAGGTGTTGGTTTAAAAAGCATGATCAACCGTGCAAAACTGATAGGCGCAAAATTTATTATCACTATTACACCCGGAAGCGGAACATGTATTGCAATAACGTTACCTTTGATCAAAGAAACCATTCCTAAAGAAGATTAACCCATGTCCGCAAGTTCTAAAAAAGTTTATCAGGTAGCTGTTACCGACGATCACACTTTGATGCGCAATGCATTGGCACGACTGATCGCATCTTTCGAAAACTATTCCGTTATTTTCGAAGCAAGTAATGGAAAAGACCTGATAGAAAAGATACAAAGCTATCTTATACCTGATATCATATTATTAGATATCAATATGCCCGAAATGGACGGCTTTGAAACCGCCAAATGGCTGACCAGAAATTATCCGCAAATTAAAGTGCTGGCGCTTTCGATGCAGAGTGACGAATCAAGTATCATTAGGATGCTTCGCTTGGGTGCAAAAGGTTACCTCATGAAAAATGTTGAGCCTGATGAGCTCAATGTTGCATTGGAATCAGTGATCAAAAAAGATTTTTATTTATCTGAAACTATTTCGGGTAAAGTCATTTCCGGTTTGCATCAGGATTATCATCAGCCCTTAGAACCCGTAATGCTAGGCGATAAAGAAAAAGAGTTTCTTCGTTTGATCTGTACCGAACTGACTTATAAAGATATTGCAGAACGCTTATTTGTAAGTCCGCGTACTGTTGACGATTACCGAAACACATTATTCGACAAACTGAAAGTGCATACCAGAATGGGATTGGCCATGTATGCTATTAAAAATAAGATTGTAGAGGTATTGTAATTTTTTGAGGCGGTACAATAAAAAAGACTTTCACTTTAAATGTGAAAGTCTTTTTTATTTCTAAGAATAATTTATTTACTCAAATTCATGCTTCTTTCTTTGTATAAAGTTCTGAAGTATGGATCGCGAAGGTCTTTTATAAAACGAATGGCTTCACCCGTACTTTTCATTTCAGGTCCCAACTCTTTACTAACACCGGGAAATTTATCGAAACTGAAAACGGGTTCTTTAATGGCATAACCATCCAACTTCTTTTCTAAATTAAAGTCGGTGAGTTTTGCAGAACCAATCATTACTTTAGTTGCAATATTCAAATATGGAATGCCATAAGCCTTAGCGATAAACGGTGTAGTTCTCGATGCACGTGGATTTGCTTCAATTACATAAACCTTATCACCTTTGATAGCAAATTGAATATTAATTAATCCTTTTATATTTAAAGAACGTGCAATTTTCTCGCTGTAATATTCCATTGTTTCAACGATTAATGGTGTAAGGTTGAATGCAGGCAAAACCGCATTACTATCGCCGCTATGAATACCGGCCGGTTCAATATGTTCCATCACGCCCATCACATGAAAATTCTCGCCGTCAAAAATGGCATCCACTTCGGCTTCCTGACATCTGTCCAGGAAATGATCAATTAAAATTTTATTGCCCGGCAAATGTTTTAATAAACTGATCACTGCTTTTTCAACATCTTCATCATTAATAACGATACGCATTCTCTGTCCGCCCAAAACATAGCTTGGTCGAACCAAAACAGGATAACCTACTCTGTTGGCAACGGCAATCGCTTCATCGGCATCCAATGCAGTACCATATTCCGGATAAGGAATATTCAGATCTTTTAATAAGTCACTGAATCTTCCTCTGTCTTCAGCAATATCCATTGCATCAAAAGAAGTTCCTATGATCTTAATTCCTTTTTCATGTAACCTTTTGGACAATTTCAAAGCTGTTTGCCCGCCCAACTGAACGATCACACCCTCCGGTTTTTCCAATTCAATGATCTCCCAGAGATGTTCCCAGTAAACGGGTTCGAAATATAATTTATCGGCAATATCAAAATCTGTAGAAACTGTTTCGGGATTGCAATTCACCATAATGGCTTCATATCCGCTTTCCTTGATGGCAAGTAGACCATGCACACAGCAATAATCAAACTCAATACCCTGACCAATACGGTTCGGGCCACTGCCTAAAACAATAATTTTCTTTTTCTGCGAAGGAACAGACTCGTTCGAATTTAGTGTAGTACTCATTTTTGAAGGATTGCGCAAAATTAGGGTTACAGATGAATTTTTGAAGATTATTTTTTGAACACGCATTTATATTAAGAATAATCTTTATTATTCAATGTATTTGCATTTTATTTTTAATCCAACTGACTATGGAAATGATTGCAGCAGATCTTTCATCAATTTCTGGTTCGCATCCAGGTTAATAAATCCTCTTCGAGGCTGATCCAGATCCATGATAACATAGATCACCAGAACAGTTAATAAAGCAAACCCCGCAACAGTTATCCAGTTGATCCGTTTTGAAACAGGGATTTCAAATCCGGCCAAACAACTGCATGAGATGGATATGACGAATAAGAGCAGTAAAATAATATCGGGCACTTTGGTGCGCATCGAAGCTTCGCGAACAGTTGTTATATCAATCATTGCATTCAATGCCGGAATCATTTGATTAGTGGCAGCGAGATACTTTGGATTTTTTGACAGGCTTGCAGCTCTTGCCCATAATGAATCAGCATATTTTGAAGCCAGCACTTTTGCTGCATTCATTTTTGCATCATTGATATCATAATAAGCCACTCTTGCTTCAATGTATTTTTTAAAATCTTTTCTGAATCCAGTTCTGCTTGAATCATCATACATATCCGCACGCAAAACAGCCGTACCGATGTTGTTCACTTCTTCGATCATAACAGAGCGCCTTGTATCATATCTTGAACCTGCCATTCCGAATGTAAATGCCAGCAACAAACCCAGTAAAGCAAATAATGACCCTTCTACAGGACCAAGATTTTCGCCAGCCAATGGGTTTTTTTGTCTGGTACGGAAACCGATAATACTTGCAGTCATCATCAATACAAAAAGTATCGAACAAAGCAACCAGGCATTTACGGTGTGAAAAAAGGAAATGTTCATGCCTAAATATAAAATATTATTTTTTCAGTTTCAATTTCTCTACAAATTATATTTCTTTCCGCTCCGAAAAGATTAACCTTATTTAACTTTTTTTTCATTTGATTGTAACATTTTGAAATTAATTTCGTCTAATAAATCCAAATCGCAGTTATGAAATCAAAATATCTATTGCAATTGGTCTTGATGGTTATCATGGCCGTTGCAACAATGGCTTTTTTTGAGGAAAAATATGATCAAAAACATTGCACACAATTGAATGATTGCTGTGCTCAAAAATGCAGTTCTGATAAAAAATCTGCTGATAATTCCGAAAATATTTTCTATAATCCCGTCAGCAGCCTGATTGCTGCCGTTTATAAATAACTGATCCTGCCATTCGGCGGGATTTTTTTTCTTTGTATTGTAACTAATTTTACCCTGCTGCGTATAACTGATGACAAAGCAAACTATCTGAAATATCGCTGCTGTTTATGACTGAAAGAGAGTATAATCAATGTGTAAATCAATATGCTGACAATGTGTACAGATTCATTGTCAAGAATCTCCGGCATGAAGAGGATGCGAAGGATATTGTACAAACAGCATTTGAAAAATTATGGCGCAACCGGGAAACAGTAGATAATGAAAAATCGAAATCCTTTTTGTTCACCGTTGCGTATAATCAGATGATCGATCATATCAGAAAAGTGAAAAGAATATCTTTGAAGGAAGAATTTGGTGAGGGATTGAAAACAGTACATCAAACCCATTCAAACACAAAAAAGGTTTTGATGGAAGCCTTGAATCAATTGAATGAAACACAACGAAGTTTGGTGATGTTGAAAGATTATGAAGGATATAACTATGCTCAGATCGGTGAAATAATGGGATTGAATGAAAGTCAGGTGAAAGTGTATTTGCACAGGGCGAGATTGACCTTAAGAAATTATTTGGTTAGCCCTGAAAACGTTTTATAAAAATGAACATCAACAGAAATAATTACGAAGAGTTTTATCTGCTTTATGTGGATGGAGAGCTTTCTGCGCAAGATAGGCTGGCTGTTGAGCAGTTCATGGAAGATAATCCCGATACTGCACATGAACTGATCATGTTGAATCAAACAAAATTAGACGCCGATCCTGTAATTTTTTCTGATAAATCTTCTTTATATAAAATCGCTTCTGATGAATTGAATCTGAGTAATTATGAAGAACGCTTTTTATTGTATGCGGATGATGAATTGAATGTTCAACAGAAAAAAGAAACGGAGCTTTTTGTATTGCAGCATCCGCAATTACAGGAAGAATTTACTGTATTGATGCAAACCAGATTAACAGATGAAACTATTGCATTCCCCGATAAAGCATCTTTATACAGAAAAGAAGAGAAACCTGTTATTTATTTTAACTGGACAAGGATAGGAATTGCAGCAGCATTGATCGGATTTTTATTTTTGGTTTGGACCATCATTCCCGTAAAAGATAAAACAACACAACAAATTGCCTCTGCTAAAACTGAGGTTTCAAAAACAATTCACAATTCAAATGGCTTGAACAATGCAGGTGTTGTTTCAAAAACAGATCTTGTAAAAAAACAAATTCGGGGTTTGAGACAAATAGCATCTGCCATACAAACCGAAAGCAATGTTATTATAGCTAAAAATGATGTTGAAATAAAAATGCCGATTACTGCTTCAAAAAATGAAAACATTCCTGAGCAGGCAGATCCTGTAATAACTTCAACCGGCAATATTGCAACGATGGCTTCAGTTGACAAACAATTACCAAACAACAATGCAAGCATCGCGGATACACAAGAAAAGAGCATCTATCAGCAAACAATCTATAAAGAATTAGATACTGAACAGGATGAAAGAAGAAATAATATTTATATCGGAAACGTGGAAGTGAATAAAGATAAACTGCTTGGTTTCTTTAAAAGAGCGAGTCATGTTTTCTCCAGATCAAAAGATGATGACGGCAAAGTGGCCATTGCAAATTTTTCCATTGAAACAAAATCACTGAAATAACAATCCTTAAAACTAAGAGTATATGAAACGTTGGACAATATTAACGGCAGCCCTGCTATTTGGTTCTGCAGGCTTTGCACAAAGTGATAGCAGTTCACCTGCTAATCCGGATACTATTAAAGTGGGTAATTTTGTTATTGTAAAGAAAAAATCAACTGCATCAACCACTGTTGACATCAATACTGATCATACTACAATTAATATCAACACACCATTTTATTCCAATCATAGAAAAAAAAGGAACAACAATATCAGTACCAATTGGTGGATCTTCGATCTGGGATTTACCAATGTGCGTGACAATACAAATTATACTGCAGCACAAACAATGGGTTATTTTAAAACCGTGAATGGCTCCCCGGTTACACAAAGCAGTTTTGCATTAAACAGCGGAAAATCATCTAACGTGAATATCTGGTTGTTCATGCAAAAGCTGAATATATCAGAACATGTATTGAACCTCAAATATGGATTTGGTATGGAGATGTATAATTTTCGATACGACCGTAATATCAGTTATAGAAGCGATCCTATAGCCCATGTTTTCAACGACACGATCGGTTTTTCCAAAAATAAATTATACGCCGGTTATTTAACGATACCCGTCATGCTGAATTTCAATGCATCGCCACATAGGCATAACGGATTCAGCATCAGTGCGGGTGTTAGTGCCGGTTATTTGATCAATGATCATGGAAAACAGATCAGCGCAGAAAGAGGCAAACAAAAATATCATGGAGACCTGGGCTTACAACCCTGGCGTTTAGCAGCCATCACTGAGATTGGCTTAGGCCCTATAAGATTATATGGCAGCTATAGTTTTAATGCTTTACATCAAGAATCTACAGGAGTTGACCAGTTCCCTTATGCAATGGGCATACGGTTCAGTAATTGGTAATCTTAAAATAACTGCGATTCATTTTTTCGCATGTTGCTTAAAACACCTCTTCTTCAGGAGGTGTTTTTATTTTTATTATGATAATTTTTTGCAAAACAACATTTTGTACATAATCTTTTGACGTAGTTTTCGTTTATAACTAAAGTCAACTGATATGAATCGACTATTTGCCTTTCTCTTGGTTGCAGTTTTATTTACTACCAATACTTCATTTAAGCCAACTGTTGCCGGCAGCAGTGATTATTATATCGTTATCGAAAAACACAAATATGAAATGACTGTTTTTGATGCTGATGATAATGCATTGATCATTTATCCGGTGGTTTTCGGCAATAAGGATCTTGGTGACAAGATGATGCAGGGTGACAGAAAAACACCCGAAGGCACTTTTCATATTTCTGCCAAAAGACCTCACCCCAAATGGAACAAGTTTTTAGCGATCGATTATCCTAATGAAGAAAGCATCGAAAAATTCAATGAACGAAAAGCAGAAGGCTTGATTCCTGCTAATGCGCAGATCGGCGGTGAGATTGGAATTCATGGCACTTGGCCACATGAAGATTTCGCGATCGATCAATATCAAAACTGGACCATGGGTTGTGTAAGTACAAAGAATCAATACATCAATCAACTCTTCAATACCATGGCTGTTGGCACAACGGTGATCATCAAACAATGATTATTGTTTTAAAAAATCTCCCACTGTTTTATTCCATTTTTCTGTTTCTTTTTTATACAAACTTTCATGACCGCAATGCACATACTTAATTAATGTTTTTTGATGGGAGGCCAAATTTTTGAAAATATGATTCGTTTCTTCTTCTGTAACTCTTGGATCATTAATGCCCCATTGCAGGAGAACCGGACAATTTACTTTTGTTGCATAGTCCCATGGCTTATGATAAAATGCCCAATAACCCTGTTCAATTCCGCCCCAAAAAGTAAGCATTGCTGCCAAAGGTTCACCCGGCAAATGCATGATATTTAATCTGCCCTCACATGCATTCTGTAAAGAACCGAAAGGCATTTCTAAAATAATTTTAGAAGGCTTTAAATTGTAATCACTCATTCCTTTTAAGATAGTAGAAGCTCCAAGTGATATTCCCCACAAAACAATATTCTTTTCTTTCTTCGCCTCAATAAAATCGTAAGCGGCTTTTACATCTTTTGATTCTTTATAACCAATGGTGCAGGTATTTCCTTCGCTGTTGCCATGTGCACGAAAATCAACCATCAGCACATTCCATCCCATTTCATAAAATGCTTCAGCTTCTTTGATCATACCGCTTCTGCAGCTGCCATGACCATGAAACATGATCACAGTGCCGATATGCGGTTTAATGGTATCATCCTTCTGGCTGTCTAAATACCATCCTTCCAATTTTAAACTATCCTCTGCTTTAAAACTCACTGTCTCATGCGGCACCAATAATGAATCTTCCACCTTGCTTTTAGGGTATTTCACACCAAAAAAAATCGATGAGATTTTTTCACCAACATTCATCTCATTGGGTTTCTTTGGCTTAGGAACATTGTCGTAGAAATGCGTGAACTTATATGCTTGAAAAACAGTCATCACATTTAGGAGTATAAATAAAACAAGCAGTGTATAACCGATCCGTTTCAGCCATTTATTCATAATGCAAAATTTATCTCGTTAGTACTTTTGTAATAAGTTTTCTCTTTTCAAATAAGCATTGTTGTCCTGATTCTTTTAGTGAAAGAATCACACTCTTAATTTTTCTTCTTTGTGCATTAATTCGAATCTAATTCCTGCAATCTAATTAAAATGAAAGTAATGTCAAATAATTGTCAATTGAAACATTTCCAAAAAGTTTCAAATTTAATAACTCATAAATAATATATTTTGTTACGTGTTTACACTTAAAAAAATTAATTTAAAGTTCAAAACCAAAAACAATGATAGTACAATCTCTTTTGGGCGAATTTTTGCATGAAGCAGAAAACACCCGCAAATTGTTAAACGCAATTCCCGACAGTGCTTTA
>CAIVCF010000038.1 GCA_903904335.1 uncultured Chitinophagaceae bacterium
AATCACAAACTTTTCAAATCGTGTTAGGCCCAAAAATACCTGAAACCCAATACAGACAAGACTTTCAAAGAACTTATATTTACAACATCAAAACACTAGTGAAACAAGTTCTATTATAAAACGTAGTGGTTATTGAATTTATTTTGTAAGGAATATTTTTTTTAGCGTCTTTACCGGAAATCAACTAAACAAGATTTGAGTTGTTAAATAACTGTGATTGCAAACCTTTGATTCAAAATGACCGTAATTAAATTATACATTCAACCTATCATGCAAAAAATATTCATCAGCAGTTTGTTGGCAATAACCACATGGATTTCCTGTGCTCAACCTCAAAAAAACACAAAGAATATGAGTAATACACCCATTCCGGCAGGAGTAAAAACAGAAACAGCAACATTCGGCGAAGGATGTTTCTGGTGCACTGAGGCTTTCTTTCAACGATTGGAAGGTGTGCTTCAGGTGAAAAGCGGCTATGGCGGCGGTTTTGTAAAGAATCCCACTTATGAACAGGTATGCGATAAAAATACAGGTCATGCAGAGCTCGCACAAATTGTATTTGATCCTTCCAAAATAACTTATGATGAGTTATTGGAGGTTTTCTGGAAAACGCATGACCCTACAACCATGAATCAACAAGGGAATGATGTTGGCCCGCAATATCGCAGCGTTATTTTTTATCACGGTAAAGAACAAAAAGAAAAAGCTGAAAAATATAAAGCAGCATTGGATAAAAGCGGTGCCTGGGATAAACCCATTGTTACTGCTATTGAGCCTTTCAAAGATTTTTATCCCGCAGAAAATTATCATCAAAATTATTATAACGATAATTCCAATCAGGGTTACTGCCGTTTTGTGATCCGCCCCAAACTGGAAAAGTTTGAACATGTGTTTGAAAATAAATTGAAAAAACAAGCCCCTACTCAATAGGGGCTTGTTAATGAGTCGTCTTACCACGCAATTGCAAAGGTCTCTCCGACCTTTGCCTTGATATGCTGAGAGTTAATCTTTGCGTCTCCTCAGGATATACAATAAAAATCAGACCTTGTCTGATTGAATCAAAATTTTTTATATGTGAATTACATTCGCTTAATATAGCAGAGCCAGTCAGATACCGGCTTTTATGATCCATCCAAAGAGTGCTTCGCTGAACTTCGGATAGCAGGGGTTTTTAAGTACAGCAAATGCTGCATTTTATCAACTCTTTTCAGGGTTGCCAACCTTTTATAAGTTTGCCCTTTTTTATGTAACCTATCCTTATAAGCGATTTTAAGTATAAGAAAATAGATACTAAAAAGATAGATAAGCCTTATATAAGCCTTATATGAGCCATCTATAAGCCTTGTATAAGCCATGTCTTTAAAGACATAGCTTATCTATGGGTTAATCTAGTATCACTAGTAATTCAAATTTGTTTTATGTAACTTTCTATCTGCGTTTATTCTCCTCTTAAACATGGCTTGACCCAGCCTGAACAAAGCGATGATCAGGTGAGCTTCGGTCTGTATTCCAATCCATATCCAAAATGAGATTCATTTTTACTCGCAGTACCGGATGGCTTTGATATAAAAAAATTAGTGCGAAGGATCAATTGCTAATAACTAAATCAGGCATTCAATCA
>CAIVCF010000039.1 GCA_903904335.1 uncultured Chitinophagaceae bacterium
ATGACTATGGACGAAAAAAATAAATACAGCCATCGGAAAAAAGCGGTCAGTAAGTTGATTGATTTCTTATTAAACCTAAAGAGATAATATTTTCATTTCGATTACAATTTCTCCATTGCTATTTCAAAAATGTTTTCTACTGCGGCTTTTATTTTTACAATGGAAACATTGTCATGGTATCCGTCAAGTATAAAAGTTGCAATACCCCTTCCTGCTTTTGTATCAACGTAAGCCAACTTCCCATCAATGTCACTAAAGGGTGTTTCTTCCGATTTATCCAATATGCCACTTACATTTTGCAAAGGCAACCCCGTTTTGCTGTCAGTAATCAAAAAAGTTACAGTAGTGGTTAGTTCGTCCTCCATCGGTGGCAAAGTGGTTATATTTACTATACCATCATAAAAATCTTTGTGCTTATTCTTATAGGTTTCTATTTTCTTCAATATATACCGAGTGTCCACATCAGTCAATTTCAGGTCTGCCCTAAACTTAGTAGTCAGTTCTACCAAAGGCCTATCCACGATAGATGACGACCCGGGCGTATCAACAAATTCTTTTATTTTATCTTTAAATTCCCCCAATTGATCGTGGGTAATGTAATTTGGCGAAAGAGATTCTATTTCTTTGTGCAAAAGCTGATGAACTTTTTTAACACGCTCCTCGGTTATAAAATCATTACAACGTGAAAAATATAGGTATCCAAACTTCACACCTTTTACCAACTCTTTTTCATTCCATTCCTTAAACGCATCCAAAGCAACGGCACTCAAGTGACTTGCCATCATGCTAACCTCTTTTTTTAACTTCGCTTTCTCTAGGTTAAATGCCGTGTCATCCATGCTAATTTCGAGTTCGGATGCGATTGCTTTTTTATGGTCTTTCAACAACTTATCATAGAAATAGACAAACTCATTATCGTTTTCAAAAGTCTTTTTATAAGATTCAAGCAATTCCAGAAGGGCAATATTTCGTTTCATTTTTGCCTTTTGCAAGTCAGTCATTCTAAAAAATTTTTATAAATCTAAGGGTTTTATTTTAAGCAGCTAACAAATAATCTCCAAAAGTTCTTTTCTTCCTTTCATTGTCACCGTCTGGCAAATAAAAATCTCTTTCCATATTGCTATCTATTATTCCGTGAAAAAATAAGTACCTGTCTTGATAAAACATCCCGCTTTTTTTGAAGGCAAATAGTTGGTTATCGATACCGTATAACCATACCTCACAGGATGCTTGTTTGTAAATCCTCGGTTTTTTTGTCTCTTAGTAACCGGAATCCCAATATATTTTGCTTGTTTCAGTGGTTGGAGCGGATGTTTTAGTCACCAAAACAATTGTTTCAGTGGTTGAAACAGATGTTTTACTCACCAAAACAATTGTTTTACCCGTCGAAACAAATGTTTTACTCACCAAAACAAATGTTTTAGTGGTTGAAACAAATGTTTTGGTCATCGAAACAAATGTTTTACTCGTCGAAACAATTGTTTTAGTGGTTGAAACAAATGTTTTGGTCATCGAAACAAATGTTTTACTCGTCGAAACAATTGTTTTAGTGAC
>CAIVCF010000040.1 GCA_903904335.1 uncultured Chitinophagaceae bacterium
GGTGCATTTATTTTTTTAATAGGTGTAAATGAGTACAGACTTGCTAAAGCCGTTGTAAATACAATACTGAATACAATTTTCTTCATAATTTTTAAGAATTTAAATAGTTTAAAAAAGTTACTTGCAAAACAAATGTACAAACTTATGTGTATATACACCTAATTATTTTGTTAAGAATACATCAATTCATTATAACTGCCACCGGAACAGTAAATGTCATCAGCTTCAACCACCCTTCCACTCTTTCCTACATCGCGATAACAGTACAAGACACTGTGTTGCCTACTCCTTTACTCCCTATATACTCCTTAGATACTCCCTATATAAAGCGCATATGATCCATATATAAGCGGTATATCATCCGAACTATCCGCTACTTCTGTTGGAATGGTATTCAAATCCGTCAGGCGTGCTACAAAATCTGCAGTAGTTTTAAAAGAAATTATTCGGTTTCACCAGATCTTTTCAGCAATACCAAAGATATCCATTCATGAAAGGTATAAAATGAATTTGCCCGGAACGATCCGAAAAGTTCGGTCAAAAAATAAGAATCGCTTTTCATTTCATCAAAACGGATATTGAAATATGCTATCTTCGCGGCACAAAATTCTAACGCATGAACTTACATGAATTCCAGGCCAAAGAACTCTTAAAAAAATACAATGTTCCCGTTCAGGAAGGTATTGCTGTTGATACTGTGATGGCTGCAGAAGAAGCCTATCGTCAGATCAAAACGCAGACCAATAACAACTTTGCAGTGGTGAAGGCGCAGATACATGCAGGCGGCCGCGGCAAAGGAAAGATCGTGGGTAGCGAACAACGTGGTGTGGCTGTTGGAAAAAGTTTGGAAGATGTAAGCAATATCGCCAAGAATATTTTAGGTCAAACCTTAGTGACCATTCAAACCGGTCCTGCCGGAAAAAAAGTAAATAAGATATTGATCGCTCAAGATGTATATTATCCCGGTCCTAACCCTGTAAAGGAATTTTATCTGTCCATTTTATTGGACAGGGCTAAAGGAGAAAACGTTGTGATGTACAGCACCGAAGGCGGGATGAATATTGAAGATGTGGCACACGATACACCTGAAAAAATATTTAAGGAATGGGTGTATCCCGGTGGCGGATTGCAACCGTTTCAAGCCAGAAAGATCGCATTCAATTTAGGATTGAGTGGCGAAGCATTCAAGAACTGTACAAAATTCGTGACCAATTTATACAACGCTTATGTTGGTTTGGATTGCAGCATGCTCGAAATAAATCCATTATTCAAAACAAGTGATGAAAAAATCATTGCAGTAGATTGCAAGATGAATCTTGATGAAAATTCATTGATGCGTCATCCTGATCTCGCTGCGATGAGAGATGTTACTGAAGAAGATCCAACTGAAGTAGAAGCCGGTCAATACAACTTGAACTTTGTAAAATTAGATGGTAATGTAGGTTGCATGGTGAATGGTGCAGGATTGGCCATGGCTACCATGGACATGATCAAACTCAGTGGTGGTGAGCCTGCCAACTTCCTCGATGTGGGAGGTACTGCCAATGCGCAAACGGTTGAAGCAGGTTTCCGCATCATCATGAAAGACCCGAATGTAAAAGCAATTCTCATTAATATTTTTGGAGGTATCGTTCGTTGCGACCGTGTTGCTGCCGGTGTTATTGAAGCGTACAACAAACTCGGCAATATCCATATCCCCATCATTGTTCGTTTGCAGGGAACCAATGCTGTTGAAGCAAAAAAATTAATTGATGAAAGCGGCTTGAAAGTACAATCTGCCATTCAATTAAGTGAAGCGGCTGATCTGGTGAAGAAAGCGGTTGCATAGAAAGTAATAAGTTGTAAGTATTAAGTTATACGTAAAAGTCGTTAATGAAAGTTGACGACTTTTTTTATGGTTTTTTAAATTAAACAAATTGACAAGTCAGCCTAACGCCTTTCAGATTCACAATTATAATTTATCCAAATATCATTGGATAACATGAAACAACTTTCCGAACTTACCACATAGCGAATAAATAAGTCTATCTTCCATTCAATGGATATAATCGTTCCCACTCTTTTCGATGCCGTTCTCTCTGATATTGTTTTCCCACACGATACAATATCCAAAAAACAAGCAGAACAATTATTCCTATTTTTTAAACAACACAAATTGTTTAACTGGAAAAATTCTCATAATGGTTGTGAAGGAAAAGCTGATGCAGTATGCGTTTTACTCGATGAATGGAATATTCCCAATTATAAAGCCTGGGTGTTTGGCGGTGCATATCTGAAGGATCATATCGGCGGATTAAAACAAAACTGGAATTATCATGTTGCAGCAGTGATCCCTGTTCAGGAAGATGGGAAAATAGCATATTACGTAATCGATCCTTCAACTGCAGATTCTTTACAATTGATGGAAGAATGGGCGACAGCCATAACGCAGCTACCACATAGTTACCATTGTATCCGGCAATCACACTGGTATATTTTTCCAATTAAAAAAATCAGCACTACCAAATGGAATACCCGAAATAAACAAAATCGAAAATGGATGATACATTGTTTGAAAGATATCAATGGGCTTACAGGAACAGGAAAAGCCAGATTGAGTTTTAATAAGGCGAGTATAAAAAAAATTGTATTGGCATTTGAACATATAAAGAAAGAAAAACCATTTTAATTAACTGAAAGTTAAGACTGCACGATCTTCACCTCACTCAATGCACTCACCGAATATTTCAATCCTGATTTCACTTCAATACATTCAAAACGTTTTACACGTTTCTTTCCTTTTTTAAAAATGCGTCCATCATCCATGGTAAATAAAGTGCCTTCAGGTAATTCGGCAACAGGATGCAAATCTGTGTTTTTCCTCACATCATATTTACGCAACACCAATAATAATTCTGTTTCTCCATTTGCCGTGGCAGCAGGATTAATGATAGAACGCTGCAATGCTTTTTCAATATCGGCAGGAAATAATTTGTGTTGCACAAAATCTATCAGCAACTTGCTGTAATTTTTTTTCCATTCTTTTCCGTGCGCCTCTACACTGTTATTGAATTGTTCGAAAGTTAACAGGTGTGCGAGCTCGTGTAGCAGCGTTATTAAGAATTCATATTTATTGAGATTGCCATTAATACTGATGCGGTGATTACCACCCATTCCTGCATGACGATAATCGCCCAGCACAGACTTTCTTTTTTTGCTTACAGTAAGATGTACTTTATAATGATGGATGTATTGCACCACGAGATCAAAACTTCCTTCAGGCAAAAAATTTGCCAATGCCTGCATGGGATGTTCACTTGCCGCCATTATTATTTTGATTGGTCTTTGATGCGATGCGCACTTCTATAAAAGTATAAATAACATATAAGATCATGCCCGCAAAAATGGCTTCGAGGCTTCTATTATTCCCTGCCCAGAATAAATACACCAAGGCTGCAATGGTCAACACCATTAATTTTAATAAAGTCGCAGCCATCACACCGCGAATAGCGGCATTGGGATTTTTTTTATCGATTGACCTTGTATGCATGGCCAAACTCAGCACACTTAAAATAAATAATAAAGTATTGGCCGCAAATACAACCAATGAATCTATTTTGTGTTGATCCAGGTTTTTCTGATAAAATAAAACCAGACTGTTGATCAACACAAAAGCGAAAAATAAAGGAAGCATTTTTCTGGAGAACGAGGGTTGCTGCTGCATATTATTTATTTGATGTATCCTTGATGGCTTTAATGATCATGCCGATGATCACAAGCAAAGGTAATATCCACAATAATAAAGGAATTCCGGTGTTTAATTTTTTATCCGCCCAATTACCCAACCAAACCGCCAATAATAAACTCACCAGCAACTGCATGGCCAATCCTGCATATTGCAACAGCAGATTATTGCGGTCTTCTTTCATAAAAAATTAATCATTTGAAATTTCAGGCTTAGGTACCGTGATAGCCACTGTGTCTCTTTGGGTGGGTGCTGTTCCGTTCAATACTTTTTTTACACTTTCCAAATATTGTTCCCGGTAATGAATGGTTTGTTCCAAAGAATCTGTCCGCATCTTCAATAACTGCAGTTCCACCCTACTTTGCCTGCTGCCGTAACCCGGCACATAATATTTCAGGGGTGTGAAAATGACCAATGCAACGGACATGCTCACCAGCAACACGAATATAGTGCTGAAACCCACGTATACACTGAGTCTGGTGAGTTTGAAAGTAACCACTTCTTCATAAGTATCATCATTCATGATCACCAACCGATATTGGTTACTGAGCCTTTTTAGACGATTATCATTCTCTAATTTTGCCATTGTGTTAAATAGGGTGTAAATGTACGGATGAATCAGTCCTCAAACATACAGAATTGGAAAATAACTGTAGTTTTAAAACGTGCTATATTTGATTTTCAGCTATGATTTTTCTGACCAAGCATCATTTATATAAAACGATTTTTTCTGCAACCGGATTGTTGTTGACTATAATGGCATTTTGTCAACCCAATACCACTATCGATCTCGATAAGAGCAAACCCAAACAATACGAAGACCGCAAATTAGCTTCTGAAAAAACGCCCGATAAAAAGATCAGTGCCACCAAAAAATTCTATCAGAACACTGTCACCCATTATAATTATTATTTCAATGCCAATACAAAACTGAATAATATTATCAGCACTGCAAAAGCATCTTACAAGGATGACTATACACAACTGCTTTCTTTCTATAATTATACACTCGATGGCACTGCCAAAGAAAAACAAACTTTAGATACAATTATTTATAAATGCAATGCAGGGATATTGCTGCATGATCTCAGAAATTCTTGGGTGGATGATCTCTATCTTTTATTAGGCAAAGCATTTTTGCTGAGAAAGCAATTTGATTCTGCAGCACAGGTATTTCAGTACATCAATTATATCTATGCGCCAAAAGATGATGGTTATGATATTTTGCTGGGAAGTAATACCAGTAATACCAATGGCGTTTTTACGGTTTCCACAAAAGAAGATCAAAGTCTGTTGAAAAAAATTTCAAAAAAGCCGCCTGCACGCAATGAAAGTTTTATCTGGCAGTCGAGGAATTATTTAGAACAAAATAAATTGGCGGAAGCATCAGGCCTGCTTTCCATATTAAGGGCAGATCCATTTTTTCCGCAACGCCTGCAAACCGATCTGCATGAAATGATCGCTTATTCCTTCTACAAACAACAGGTGTACGACAGTGCTGCATGGCATCTACAAAAAGCATTGGAAAATGCAGCCGGAGTTGCAGAAGAAGCAAGATGGGAATTTTTATGCGGCCAGTTATACCAACTTTCTAAAAAGAACGATGCGGCCATTGCCATGTTTCAACGTTCCATCAAACATACGATCGATCCGTTCATGGATGTGTATGCAAGATTGAATATTGTAAGCCTTGCTTCTGCTGCAAAAAAAGAAACTGCACTTCAGGAAAATCTGAATGAATTATACAAACTTGCCAAAAGAGATAAGTTTGAAAACTATCGCGACATCATTTATTATGCAGCAGCCATTCTGCAATTGCAGCAGCAAAAAGATAAGGCTGCAAAAGTTGATCTGACCAACAGCATCCGTTTTAATTTTGCGAATCCGAAACAGAAAGCAAAGAGTTTTTTATTGCTTGCAGATATCAATTACGATGAACAATTATTTATTCATGCCGCTGATTTATACGACAGTGTTCAAACCAATGTAATATCCCGCGAAGAGAAAGAAAGGGTTGACTTACGCAAACCTGCTTTGAAGATCATCGCAAAGAATTTGAACAATATTCATTTGCAGGACAGTCTGCTGCATTTAGCATCATTATCCGAAGCAGAAAGAATTGCAGCCGTTAAAAAAATATATAAACAAATCAGAAAAGAGCAGGGATTAAAAGAAGCGGATGACCTGAATTTTGGCAGCGGAACGAATCTGCTTGATCCGAACAATGCTGCAAATGCCAACCTGTTTAATACAAATGCATCCTCCCCCGGAAGTGATTTTTATTTTTTGAATGCAAGCTTAAAAGCACAAGGCTTTCGTGATTTTAAAACACGTTGGGGAACCAGACCCAATGCAGATAACTGGAGAAGACAATCTGCCGTAAGCAAATTCACTGCACCGCAACAAAATAATAATGGCAATGCAGCTGTTATAACAGCAGATGTTGATCAGCCGGGGGCAGATGCACCGAAAGGCAGTACAGGAAAGGATCTTACACCTCAGGGATTGCTATTGAGTATTCCTACTACACCCAAAAAGATTGCTGCCGCAGAACAGTCTGTCGCAAAATCTTTTTTTACAAACGGCGAAACTTTTCAAAATAAATTAGAAGAATATGAAGCTGCCATTGCTTCTTATGACAGCTTGTTGAAAAGGTTTCCGGACAATTCACTCAACGCACAAGCACTTTTCAATCTCGCTTATTGTTATAAAAAATTGGGGAGAACAGCATTATTTGATTCAGTCAAAAATGTGTTGAATACTACTTATGCTGATGATAAATTAACCAGTCAGATCAATAATGGCGGCATTGACAGAGACAAACTCAATGCAACTGAAAAATATGAATCTGTTTATAACTTATTCATTGAAGGAAAATTTGATGAGGCAAAAAAAGAAAAACTAAATGCAGATAATCTGTATGGTAAAAAATACTGGACACCGCAATTATTGTTTATTGAATCGGTTTATTATATCAAACAGAAACAGGACAGTATTGCCATTGATCGATTGGAAAGTTTGTCTTCCGGTTTTCCCGGAACACCCATGGCAGATAAAGCAAAAACAATGGTAAGTGTTTTGCGCCGAAGAAATGAGATCGAAAATTATCTCACCAATCTGCAGATTGAAAAAAACGAAGATTCGGTTGTGAAAAGAGTTGATCTTAATTCAGTGACCGCTGTAACAGCTCCTGCAAAAGATGCGATCAAAAAAGATACGGTTGCAAAAGTTGCCGCAAAGGAAATAAAAGCACGGGACATTAAAGCTGATCTGAAACCTGCGATCATTGCTGCAGATGCGTATGCATTTGTTCCGGTGGATGCTCAATATGTAACAGTGATCTTCCATAAAGTAGATCGGGTATTTACGAGTGAAGCACGCAATGCCTTCAACCGGTATAATCTTGAAAATTATTATAATAAAAAAATCGATCTTTCATCCATCAATATCAACAGTGAATATGATTTGTTACTGATTGGGCCGTTTGCCAATGCGGGTGATGCGGTTAATTATGCTGATAATGTTTCCCCCGTTGCGAAATCAAGGATCATTCCATGGCTTACAAAAGATAAATATTCGTTCAGCATCATCAGCAATAAGAATCTCGATCTGTTAAAAACAACAAAAGATGTGGGGGCTTACATGAAATTCATTCATCAGATATTTCCCGATAAATTTTAACGGGCTCTTATTTTGAAATCAAAACAGTTAATTTAGATTTATATTTATAATAACACGGGTGTATGACTAAAGCAGTAAAAATATTTTGGCGCATTTTTTTTGTAGGTATCGGCTCATTCATTCTCTTTTTGTTTTTATGCAATTGGGGTGTATTTGGAGAAATGCCATCCATTGAAGACATACAAAACCCTACTGCTTCTTTATCAAGTCAGGTCTATGCACAGGACGGAAATCTAATGGGTAAATTTTATGTGGAAGACCGCATCAATGTTGAGTTTAAAGATATCAGTAAATATATTGTGAATGCTTTGGTAGCAACAGAAGATGAACGTTTTTATAAACACAGTGGTATTGATCTGCGTTCCATGCTTCGCGCCATCAAAGGTTTGGGAAGAGATGGTGGTGCCAGTACACTCACCATGCAAACAGCAAAAAATCTATTTACAGAAAACTGGGCCACTAAAAATTTCTTACTACGTGTGATCCAGAAATTCAAAGAGATGATCATTGCTGTTAAGCTTGAAAAGAATTTTACAAAAGACGAGATCATCACATTATACCTCAATACGGTTGAATATGGCGACCATGTGTATGGCATCCGCAATGCATCCAAAACTTTTTTTCAAAAAGAACCCGATCGTGTTGATATCAATGAAGCCGCATTGTTGGTAGGAATGGTGAATGCACCATACTTGTATAATCCGCGTCGTAATCCTAAAAGAGCATTAGACAGAAGGAATACTGTTCTCGATCAAATGGTGCGCAATGAATTTTTAACAGAGCAGGAAGCACTCGCTTTAAAATCACATCCCATTGAGATCAATTATAAAAAATTAGATGAAACAACAGGCTTAGGTCCTTACTTCAGAATGGTTTTGGGTGAAGACATGAAGAAATGGTGCAAGGAACATAAAAAAAGTGATGGTGATAATTATGATCTCTATCGCGATGGTTTAAAAATTTATACATCCATCGATCCCAGGATGCAGTTATATGCAGAAGAAGCGGTAGCCAAGCACATGAGTTACATGCAGAAATTATTCAACAGCCAGCAAAACGTAAAGAACGGATCCATCTGGAAAGGTTATGAAAATGTATTGGAAGCTTCTGTGAAACAAACTGACCGTTGGAGAAGTTTAAAGAGAGAAGGAATGAAGGATGAAGATATCCGCAAAACATTTGATGTTCCCGTAAGAATGAAAGTATTCGCATGGAATAATAACCGTGAAAAAGATACGGTGATGACGCCTTATGATTCCGTAAAATATTGCAGGCAAATGTTGCAAACAGGTTTTATGGTGATGGATCCTTTAAGCGGCGAAGTACGAGCATGGGTGGGCGGCATTGATTTTAAAACATTCAAATACGATCACGTTAATTACAATACCAAACGTCAGGTGGGTTCTACCATTAAACCATTGTTGTACAGTTTGGCCATTGAAGAAGCAGGCTTCACGCCCAACACTATCGTGCATGATGAACAACAAAGTTTTGGTGCTTATGGAATGGTGCCCGCAACATCCACCTCCTGCACGGGTGCTGAAATGCCCATGGCAGAAGCATTAGCGTGGTCGAGGAACTGTGCCACTGCTTATATCTTCAAACAAATAGACGGTAAGGGAAATAATGCTGCAATCCGTTTTGTTGATTTCTTAAAAAATAAATGCGGGTTACTTACAAAAATTCAACCGCATCCATCCATTGCCATCGGCTCCTGCGAAATTTCTTTGTATGAAATGTTACAGGCATACAGCATGTTGCCCGGTCGTGGATTTAATGTAAAACCTTTATACATCAAACGCATTGAAGACAAGAACGGAAATGTATTGGAAAATTTTTCGCCTGTACGCAGAGAAGTGATCAGTGATGTAACTTCTTATTCTGTGATTAAAATGATGCAGGGTGTTTTGCAATTCGGTACAGGAAGAAATATCTGGAGTTTTGATGTGCAGGGAGAAATTGCAGGAAAAACCGGAACCACGAATGATAACAGTGATGCATGGTTCATGGGTTATACACCTCAATTACTCGGCGGTGTTTGGGTGGGAAGTGATGACCGTTTTATTCGCTTTGCAAAGAATGATCTGAACGGGCAAGGTGCAAGGGCCGCTATGCCTATCTGGGCTTATTTCTATGCGAAGTGCTTGAAAGATCCGAAGCTTCTCGGCATCGATCCCAATTCAACTTTTGTGCGGCCAGATGTGTTGAATACTGATTTTAATTTTGATAATCTCAATAATATCAAACCGCCATCCGGTGCTGAAGGAGAAGATATGGGCAATGGTACATCGCAGGATTATGTGCCTGCTGATATTAAACCCGAAGATCTGAAACCTGAGTCAGAAAATATCATTGAAGAAAATAAAACAACAACCCCTGCTAACAAACCAAAAGATAATAAACAAACTGCTCCGCCTGCTAACAAACCACCACAACAACTCAAAGCAGTAATGCCGAAGAAACCGGGAAATGGTTAATCTACTCATCCATGAAAAAATATATAATCATATTTTTTGGTCTTTTTATTTTTGTTCAATCTATCTCAGCACAACAAAAAGAAGAGCAGATAGCCATCATCAAATCGCAAAGAGCGGCTTCCAATGCTGCCATCGCAAAACATGATGTTGATGGAATTTCAAAATATTGGCTGCCAGATTTTGTTCAGGTTCGTGGTAATGCGACTTTCTTAGTTGGAAAAGATACGGTTGCGGCTACCTGGAGAGAACTATTCAGATCAAATCCCGAAGTAGCGTATATAAGAACACCTACTGAAATACTGATCAGTTATAATGATACATTGGCATGGGAAACGGGTAACTGGAAAGCGATTCGATCTTACAGCAAAGGCGGCAATTATTCAGCCATGTGGCGAAAAGTTAAGAATGAATGGAAATTACAAGCTGAGATATTTGTATCATTGTTTTAATTGCAAAAAATTAAATGGCGGAATTTCAAGATCATAACAAATTAGACAATCCTGTTTGGCATTCTTTGGTTGAAACGCATCAGCATTTTTCTATTGATTTTGATACTGTAAAATTCTACAATCCCGATCATTGCCCTTTTGGTGCTTTTGAAAAGCCTGCAAACATTGCCGGAGATATTGATGAGTATGCTAAGTTGACTGATAATTTTTTTATTATCGGAAGCGAGCCTCATTTATCAGAAAAATTGAAATTAAAGCAGGAATTGGTCTGCCTTCAAATGGTCATCAACAATAAAATTGATATCGAGATAAAAGAATCTATCGTACAACTTACAAATGAACATGCAGATATTTTATATCAATTGGTTGATTTGGTGCAGCCGGGCTATTTTAAAAGAAAAACAAATTTATTAGGTGATTATTTCGGGATATTCAAGAATGATGAATTAGTAGCTGTTACCGGTGAAAGATTGAAGATGAATGATTTTACAGAAGTAAGTGCCGTGGTTACACACCCAGATCATACAGGAAAAGGATATGCAAAACAACTGATAGCGCATACGGTAAATAATATTTTTTCGCAAAATAGAATCCCTTATTTACATGTTTTGGAAACCAATACCGCAGCAATAAATCTCTACAAAAAATTAGGGTTTATAAAAAGAAGAAAGATGAGTTTTTGGAATATCATTAAATGACCATTGATATTTGATTCAGAATGATCCAAAAAGAACTAACAGTACAAGAGAGTGACACAACAGGCGATGCCATGAAATACTAAAGCCGATAAAACAAAACTAATTGTATCTGTAGAAGTCAGAGAACGCTTCATCACACAATAATCGTTTCAAAACAGGATGCGATAACACTTCGGTATAATCCATTTTCTTTCCATCCACCCAAATCGTTTTGTAAATTAACCGGATGCCATGACTGTAATCAACCCACCAGTTGATATGTCCGATGTACAAAGGTTGTATAGCTTTACCATCTAATTTGTGCCATCCATAAATGGCTTCGTGATTGGGTTTGGGATAACGTGAAACCAAACCGGATAACACCACATCTTTTTTAATTCCTGCGATCAATCCTTTGTGCAGTTTGCGTTGCCCTTCCACGATCAAATGATGTTGCCACATGGTAACACTGCTGTCGCGAAAAGCGTACATGGGCACAGGTTCTAATTTTACGACCGCCTGTTTATAAATATCATCCACCATTTTACGTGTAGGTAAAAAACAATGAAAACTGTCTGCAATGATCTGTGCAGCCATCGGTGTTAAAGGGATCCTTGCCCAATCATCATCAGTACCGATGCTTAAATAATCAGGTGCCACAAAATAGGATGCATGTATCTCTTTTCCTGTTGCAGAATCGATGATAGAAACATTGATGCGTACAAATTTTTTATAAAAAGAAGGGATATTTCCTGAGAGTATCTCTTTTACTGCCAATGAATCGCGTTCTTTCCATTTCCATGCAGCCACCGTTTTATAAAATGCAGTGCCGCCGGTTCTGGTTGCAGAAGGCTCGGCTGTTTGCAAATGAAATTTATGTTGTGCATCAGAAAAATTAAACGCGATAGAAAATAATATCAGCAATACATATTTCATCACAACAAGGTAATAAAAATATTTTATCCGTTCTTTCCCGTAAGCATTGGTACAAAAGAAAACAGATCGAATGATTCTTCTTTACTACCGCCATCGGGCAATTTGATGATACGTAACATGCGCTGTGCTTCGCCTTCATCAACTGGTATCACCATCATGCCACCCACTTTTAATTGTGCCACTAATTTTGGCGGAATGTATGGCGCTGCAGCAGTGATGATGATCTTATCGAAAGGTGCATAAGCCTGCAAGCCCTCAAAACCATCACCATAAAAGAATTTGATATTGGGATATTTGGAACGGAAATAAAAATTCTTGTGTTCATCATACAATTTCTTTTGTCTTTCAATGGTGTACACCCAAGCTCCCATTTCTGCAAGAACTGTTGATTGATATACACTACCTGTTCCGATTTCTAAAACCTTATCCGATTTTTTGATTTGCAATAATTGTGTTTGATAGGCAACCGTATAGGGTTGAGAAATTGTTTGCCCTTCGCCTATTGGGAAAGCCCTGTCTTCGTAAGCGATCTTATCAAAAGCAGAATCTAAGAAATAATGACGTGGAATGGTATTGATGGCATGCAGCACATTCTCATCTGTTATGCCTTTTTGCTTTAACAGATTCACTAATTGATTGCGTAATCCTTTGTGCTGATAGCTGTCTTCGTATTTTTTCATAAACCTGACAAATCTACTTCATGCATCTGCAAAATGTTTGTTTGGGGAAAAACAATCCTGCTTTATGGTGTTAATGACATTCATTAAACAGCATTTTAAACAGCCGTAAGATGACAAAAGTCATGACCAAATGTTTATTTTATCAGGAAAACACCTGTTTACCCTGAGTAAATTTGTACCTCAATGCAGCACACATGGAAACGCTTATACCAAAGCAACCATTTGTATTCTTGCTTTTATATCATTCTATTCAAATTTCCCAAAATGAAAAAATTAATTTGGCTCATGGCAGGCTTTGCTATGCCCCTTTGTGCCTTGGCAAATGATGCCGCTTTAAAAATTCCCGAATCAATCAAAAGCCATACAATTTTATACTACGGTTTCTTAGTAACCGGATTCGGAATGTTGTTTGGTCTATCCCAATACATGAAAGTTAAAAAATTACCGGCACATCAATCCATGCTGGATATTTCAGAAGTCATTTATCAAACCTGTAAAGCTTATTTGAAACAACAGGGTAAATTTTTGGCTATTCTTTTCTTGTTCATCGGTGCAGCCGTTGCAAGTTATTTTGGTTTTCTTGCCAAAGATGAAGCAGGCAATGCATTATTCGGCATTGGCGGTGTATTACTGATCATGTCATGGACAGTGATCGGCATTTTAGGATCTTATTCTGTTGCCGCTTTCGGTATAAGGATGAATACCATCGCTAATTCAAGAATGGCATTTGCATCGTTAAAAAGAAAACCGCTGAACCTTTTATTGATACCGTTGAATGCAGGAATGGGTATCGGTATTGTTTTGATATGTGTTGAATTGACTTTGATGCTGATCATTTTATTATTGATTCCCGGCAAACTTGCAGGCTCTTGTTTTATCGGTTTTGCCATTGGTGAATCATTAGGTGCTTCTGTGTTAAGAATTGCTGGAGGTATTTTTACCAAGATCGCAGATATAGGTTCTGATCTGATGAAAGTTGTGTTTAAGATCGGTGAAGATGATCCACGTAATCCCGGTGTTATTGCCGATTGTACCGGAGATAATGCCGGTGATAGTGTTGGACCAACTGCTGATGGTTTTGAAACCTATGGTGTAACAGGTGTTGCATTGATCTCATTTATTTTATTGGCCATCACTGCAGGTGCAGAAATTCAGGTTCAGTTATTGGTTTGGATCTTTGTGATGAGGATCTTAATGGTGGTAACTTCTTTACTTGCATTCAGCATAGATAAGATGTACAGTAACTATAAATACAAAGATGCAGTTACCATGGATTTTGAAGTACCGCTCACCAATTTGGTATGGATCACTTCCATCCTTTCCATTGCTGTAACATTTGCGGCGAGTTATTTTTTAATTCCTGATCTGAAGGGCAATACAAACATGTGGTGGATATTATCAACCATTATCAGTTGCGGAACTTTAGCAGCAGCGATCATTCCCGAATTAACCAAAGTATTTACTTCACCCAAATCAGCGCATGTGCAGGAAGTAGTGAAATCAGGAGAAGAAGGCGGCGCATCATTGGTTATTTTATCCGGTTTTGTTGCCGGTAATTTCAGTGCTTTCTGGGAAGGATTGATGTTTGCTGTTTTAATGTTCGTTGCTTATTTGGTAAGCAGTATGGGATTGAGTGAGATCATGATCTATCCATCCATCTTTGCTTTTGGATTGGTTGCTTTCGGAATGTTGGGCATGGGACCGGTTACTATTGCTGTTGACAGTTATGGTCCTGTAACAGATAACGCACAATCTGTTTATGAATTATCATTGATCGAAGAAATTCCAAACATTGATGCTGAAATAGAAAAAGATTTTGGTTTTAAACCTGATTGGAAAAAAGCAAAATATTATCTCGAAGCAAATGATGAAGCAGGTAATACATTCAAGGCAACTGCAAAACCTGTGTTGATAGGGACGGCAGTTGTGGGTGCAACCACCATGATATTTTCATTGATATTGATGATACAAAAAACATTGAATGTAAATCCAGAAACGATTCTCAATCTTTTAAACCCTTATTCCATACTTGGATTTATTTGCGGCGGTGCAGTGATCTATTGGTTTACCGGAGCATCTACACAAGCGGTAAGTACAGGTGCATACAGGGCTGTTGAATTCATTAAAAGAAATATCAATCTCGATCCGGATGCACCAAAGAAAGCAGATATAAAAAAATCAGTTGAAGTAGTTGAGATCTGTACAAAATATGCGCAGAAAGGAATGTTCAATATTTTTATTGCCATCTTCTTTTTTGCATTGGCATTTGCCTGTTTATCCTCACCATCAGGAATTGGCGGCAATAATGCAGTCGGATTGTTTGTAAGCTATTTAATTGCCATTGCTGTATTTGGTTTGTTTCAGGCTATTTTCATGGCGAATGCAGGCGGTTGCTGGGACAATGCAAAGAAAGTTGTGGAAGTAGACCTGAAAGCAAAAGGAACAGCATTGCATGATGCAACTGTTGTTGGGGATACTGTGGGTGATCCATTTAAAGACACCTCTTCTGTTTCTTTAAATCCTATCATTAAGTTCACTACCCTATTTGGGTTACTCGCAATGGAAATCGCCATTTCAGAAAGCTTCAGGGACTTTGCTCCTTATGCCGGACTTGTATTTTTATCCATCTCACTTGTTTTTGTATGGCGTTCATTCTATAAGATGAGGATTGAAAAAGATATGCCGGAACCTAAAAAAAAATCAAATAACATACAGATAAAAAAAGAAGATCTGGCATTATCTTAAAAGTATACTTATTCACTAAATAAAAACCCCGATAGTGTTGAATTATCGGGGTTTTATTATTTTGAAAAAAAAATTAGCTCAATTGCAAGCTTGCAATGATGCCTTTGATTTTCGCTTCAAGCTCAGCATATTTTGCATCGAAATCTGCTTTGTTATTGAGTTTGGTATTTACACTGAAATAGAATTTGATCTTCGGTTCTGTTCCGCTCGGACGAGCAGATATCTTACTGCCGTCTTCGGTGATGAATTGCAATACATTGCTTTTCGGTAATTCAATTTTCCAGCTTTCACCTGTGATCAAATTTTTACCAATGCTTAATTCA
>CAIVCF010000041.1 GCA_903904335.1 uncultured Chitinophagaceae bacterium
AGTTATCAAGATAGCAAAGTTTGCATCAGATGAAAACAATGCAGCATTGTTGTTAGGTGAATTTAAAACTGCTATCAATGATTTGAATCATCTCTATGGTAAATGGAATATTGCTTGGGGAGAGATCAATCGCTTTCAGAGATTGAATGATGATATCGATTCAAAATTTGATGATTCGAAAGAGAGTATACCTGTTGGATTTACCTCATCACAATGGGGACAGATACCATCTTATACAAGCCGTATTTATTCAAACACAAAAAAGATGTATGGTGTGAATGGTAACAGTTTTATCTGTGCTGTTGAGTTCGGTAAAAAAATAAAAGCTAAATCTTTATTGGCAGGTGGCGAAAGCGGTGATCCTTCTTCTAAACATTTTTTTGATCAGGGAGAAATGTATAGTCATGGAAAATTCAAAGACGTTTTATTTTATAAAGAAGATGTATTGCAACATGCAGAAAGAACTTATCATCCGGGAGAATAAAGTATCAGCAACTTAACAAGTGCCTGATACTTTATTCTTTTAATATTTATATTACAACTAAACCATATCATGAAAAAGATTATCTTTCTTATTTTACTGCCATTTACACTGCAGGCGCAGAAAAATTATACGCCATCCTTAGAGAAGTATATGGATGCACAAATGAAGATCAAAGGCTTTAATGGAGTTGTTCTGGTTGCAAAACAAAATAAGATCTTACTCAAAAAAGCCTATGGCTTTGCCGACAGGGAATGGAATGTTTCCAATACAGTAGAAACAAAATTCCGCATCGGTTCCATCACCAAACAATTTACTGCTGTTTCTATCTTACAATTAGCAGAACAGGGAAAATTGAGTTTGGATGATAAGCTGAGCAAATACTTCCCTGATTTTCCGAAAGGTGATAGCGTCACCATCCATATGCTGTTGACGCATACATCGGGCATTGCGAATTATACTGCCCACTTCGGAAGCCTTGCAACAGTTTCATTGAGTAAAGATTCTATGATTGCATTTATTAAATCCAAACCTTACAGTTTTTCACCTGGTGCAAAATATCAATACAGCAACTCGGGATACTTTTTATTAGGATGCATTATTGAAAAACTAAGCGGGCAATCCTATGCCGATTATGTGCAGCAAAATACATTCACCAAAATAGGCATGAATAATTCGGGTGCCGATAGATCAGATTCAGTATTACCTATGCGTGCCAAAGGTTATGTAATGAACAAGAAAAAGATAACCAATGCTCCTTATGTTTCTTTGGCATGGCCATTCAGTGCGGGTATTTTATTTTCAAACGTTGAGGATCTGTATAAATGGGATAGGGCATTATATGGTACAACAATTTTGTCGGATGCATCCAAACAAAAAATGTTTACACCCGGCAAAGAAAATTATGGTTATGGTATTATTATCGACAGCATGCAAAAACATTTGCGCATATGGCATAACGGAGGCATTCCCGGATTCATCAGTAATATCAGTCGTTATGTGAATGATGATGTATGCGTGATCGTTCTGGCGAATACAGAAGTGACTCAAAATAATACTTTGCCTATCACTGATGTGATCGCTGAAGGATTGGCTTCCATTGTTTTTGATCTGCCTGTTGAAACACCTTATGAACATAAAGAAATAAAGATCGATCCATCTCTCTTAGATAAATATATTGGGAAATACAATGCAGGTCTTACACTGGAAGTAATTAAGAAAGACAATAAATTATTTCGTCACAGAGACGGCACACCGGATATTGAACTAAAGCCTGAATCCGATACGAAATTCTTTTATGCAGATGACAGCAACCGACAACTGGAATTTGAATTAGACAAATCTGGTACTGTTATAAAGATTTGGTTCATCAATAATGAACAAAGAGGGGAGATGAAAAAACTGTAATCTATCCGAGCCCGATAAGCCAATAAAATGTAAGAACTGTCAATTATTTATAATTGACAGTTCTTATAAAATAAAAATCTCTTTTACAGGATTATTTAGCTAAAGCTTTTTCCAGATCGTCAATCACTTTTTTAGTTACCAGTTTGCTGTTTTTTTCTTTGATACTGGTTAAGATAGGCAAGGCTTTTTCACCAAATTCGTATAAACCAATTGGATTTTGGTCAAAATCAAAACTTCCGATTACAAATTGAAGTTTTTCTATGATTTCAGCATTTGCAGCAGCATCAATTTTCTGGAAAGTAGTCAAAGCATTTACAATTGCAGTTCTTAATTTATTCGGATCAGCTGCTACTGCTGTTTTCTTCTTTGCAACCGGAGCTTTCTTAGTTACTGCTGCAGTTTTTTTGGTTGTTGTAGTTTTTGTTGCCATATAAATGGGTATTTGTTAGTGAATAAAAAGTCATACCACAGGCAAGCGCTATCATTATAACGATGCAAATATAATCAATGAAAAATAAATGGGTATTTGCGAAAACATAGCTTAATTTATTTTTGTATGTATTCAGCTGAATAAAAACGAAAGATGATCAATAAGACAATAATTTCTTAACATGTTCATCCAATCTGCTTTGCGCCAAAAAATTCTTTTCCAAAGCTATATTAAAAGGAATGGGTGTATCTAAACTGGCACAACGTAAAACAGGCGCATCCAATAATTCAAAACAATGTTCTGCGATCCATGCACTGATCTCTCCGCCAATGCCACCGGTCAATGTGTCTTCATGCAACAGCAAAACTTTTCCTGTTTTGGCAACAGCATTTTTAATGGCAGCATAATCCAAGGGCAATAAAGTACGCAGATCGATGATTTCAATGCTCATTTCGGGATGTTCTTTTGCATAATCCAATGCCCAATGCACACCTGCACCGTAAGTAATGATGCTGATATCATCGCCTTCGTTCACAATATTGGCTTTGCCGATTTCAACTTCATAATATGCTTCCGGAACGTTGCCGCTGATACTTCTGTACAACGCTTTGTGTTCAAAATATAAAACAGGGTTTGGATCATTGATCGCAGCGATCAATAAACCTTTTGCATCATGAGGTGTGGATGGATACACTACTTTTAATCCGGGCACATGTGTAAACCAAGCTTCATTACTTTGTGAATGAAAAGGCCCTGCACCAACTCCTGCACCCGTTGGCATACGTATCACAACATCTGCATGTTGTCCCCAACGATAATGTATCTTGGCTAAATTATTGACGATCTGATTAAAACCAACGGTAACAAAATCGGCAAATTGCATTTCCATCACCGA
>CAIVCF010000042.1 GCA_903904335.1 uncultured Chitinophagaceae bacterium
AGGATGTTGATAGCCCTTCATTAATTTTATGTTGGTAGATGCAATTAAAATAATGGCCAATGCAATGGGTAAAATAAATCCGTTGGCAATACCCGCGAATAATAATAATTGTCGAGGCTTACCAATGAAAACAAATATGCAGGTTGATAAAATGATGAAAATTGAAATGCATAATCTTTCGTACTTAATGAATACCGGATGAAATGTTTTAAAGAACGAAACTGATGTGTATGCTGCACCCACAACCGAAGAAATGGCAGCACTCCATAAAACCACTCCAAAAATTCTTAAACCAAAATTTCCGGCAGCTGTTTGAAATACTGTTGCTGCAGGATTATTAGCGTCTAACACAACACCTTTAATGACAACACCAACAACTGCGAGAAATAAAATGAAACGCATAATGGTTGAAATGACGATGCCGCTGATAGCACTTTTATTTACTTGTGCAATGCTTTCTTTCCCTTTGATGCCTGCATCCAATAAACGATGCGCACCGGAAAATGTAATGTATCCGCCCACCGTTCCGCCAACTATCGTAACGATGGCAGCAGTAGATAACTTTTCTGGAATGAATGTATGATGAATGCTTTGTAAAAGCGGCGGATGCGCAGCGTACGCAATGAATAAAGTCAGCAATATTTTTAATGTGCCCAAAATTTTTGTAAAGCCATCGAGCATTTTACCGATCTCTTTTACCCAAAATAAGATCAATGCAATAATGCAACTGATAACGGCACCTTTCTCGAAACTCAAGCCTGTCAATACATTGATGCCTAAACCACATCCGGCAATATTGCCGATATTGAATGCAAATCCACCCAAGACAACCATGGCACATAAAAAATAACCAAGACCCGGCAATAATTGATTGGACAGATCTTGTGCTCGCATTTCACTCATCGTTAATATGCGCCAAGTGTTTAATTGCGCACCGATATCTAATAATACAGAAACAATAATCACAAATCCAAAACTGGTGAGCAGTTGTTGCGTGAAGACGGTTGTTTGTGTTAAAAAGCCAGGCCCGATGGAAGAGTTGGCCATGAGAAATGCAGCACCTAAACCTGCACCGTTAATAAAATTGCGTTTAGATGGCTTTAATTTCAATATTATTTTGTTTGAGTGTTTGATTTATTTTTTTTGCAAACGCAACGGCATATTTCCCATCACCGTGAATACAAACAGTTTCCGCAACAATATTGATCTGATTACCAGAAACAGTGGTTACGGTTTGCTGCTGTATCATTTGTAAAACTTGTTGTATGGAATGATCTTCACTTTCGATCAATGCATTTTTTTCTTTGCGAGAAGTTAAACTGCCATCATCTTGGTAAGTCCTGTCAGCAAAAACTTCGCTTACCGTTTTTATGTTTAATTTATTTGCTTCACTGATCAAATAACTTCCACTTAATCCGTATAAAATCAAATTTTCGTCAATGTCTTTTATGGCTTGCGCAATGGTGTTTGCAGTTTCTGCATCTTTTGCAGCCATATTGTATAACGCGCCATGCGGTTTTACATGATGCAATCCAACTTTTTTCTCAATGCAGATCTTATACAAGGAAATAATTTGTGCTGATACCAGGCTGTACAAAGCTTTTTGCGGCAACAAAATTTCTGTTCTTCCGAAATTTATTTTATCATCATAACCAGGATGTGCACCAATGGCAACATGATACTGTAAAGCCGCTTCCACATTGCGTTTCATTGTTTTAATATTTCCCGCATGATAACCGCAGGCAATATTGGCACTGCTGATAAAAGGCATCAGATCGGCATCATTGGATAACCCTTCGCCCATATCACAATTGAGATCAATGGAATCCATATTGCTCATTAAATTTTTTTAAAGAAAAGTTACAAGCATTTTGCAATTGTAAGATCTGTTGATATTGATCGAACAGAATATCTTCAGCTTCTTGTTGTTGAATGATGTTGAATTGAATTTTTTCATTCGGGTTCATTTGCGACAATTTCGGAATATCTGCTGAAATAACATGAGCCATTTTCGGATAACCACCTGTAGTTTGATGATCGGCCATTAAAATGATCACCTGACCATCGGGCAATAATTGAACGGTTCCTTTTGTTACACCGGAAGAAATTAATTGTTGATCATTTTTTAATAATAAATTTTCTCCTTTCATTCTGTAACCCATCCTGTCGCTTTGATTAGAAATAGTGAATGAAGATGATCCCAATAATTTTTTTGCATCATCAGTCAACCAATCGTATTCAGATCCAATTATGATCCGTATGAAGTTTGAAGCTGAATAGAAGTTTTTTAGAGAAGCATGCCAGGATAATATTTCACAATCTTTCTGTTTTAATACAGCACCATATTTTTGAACAGAACGGAAATGGATCTCATCGTGTTTCTTCAAATTTCTTCCTTCAAAGCCACCGGCATTTGCTTTATTGTTGGTGCTGAAACTGTTTAACCATTTGGGCAGATCAAAGCCACCTTTCACTGCAAGATATGTCCTTGCACCACTGATTGGTTTTTTGAATTGCAACACACAATTCTTTTCAATGATGATAGGTGTATTAATGGGAATGGCGATATCATTGATCATTGGAGAAAAATCAGCTCCGCAAATAGCAATGAGTGATTGTTCTTTGAATAAAATAACAGATGACGGGAAATGAATTTCGATCACGGTATTGTTCAAATCGTTCCCCACCAAAAGGTTGGCTGTTTGTGCAGCAATAGTATCCATGGCACCGTTTGGGTTGATGCCAAGGTGTTGACAACCGTATCTTCCAAGGTCTTGAATGCTATCTGCAATGCCTTGTTTAATGATGAGGATACTCAAACCGATTCTTTTATTTTTTTAAATTCATTTAAATCAATGGGAATAAATTTTATTTCATCACCTGCTTCCAATAAAACAGGGTTTTCTCTTTTTGTATCAAATAATTTGATTGGCGTTTGTCCGATGATATTCCATCCACCTGGTGAATCAAAAGGATAAATGCCCGTTTGTTCTCCTGCAATGCCAACGCTTCCTGCAGAAACATTTATTCTCGGCTGTTGTTTGCGTGCTGTGATTATTTTTTCTTCAACAGATCCCATGTAAGCGAATCCGGGCAAGAATCCGATCATAAAAACACGATAAGTCTTATTGCTGTGCAGTTGTATGATCTCATCAACGGGAATATTTTTTTGTTGCGACATTTCTTCGAGATCAATTCCTAAAGAAGTATCATAACAAACAGGAATTTCTATTTTTCTGACTGATACCGTTATATTAAAATCACAATTTATTATTTCGTTCTCCATTTCTTTTTTCATGAACAAATAAGCAGAAGGAGCTTTTTTTCTGATCGCAGTCACATCATATACAACCGTCAATGAAGCGTAAGCTGGAATAATATCTTTTATGAAAGCAATATTTTTTTGTTTGAGTTGATGAAAAAGTAAAATAATTTTTTGGTTGATTGAATCATCAATAAGACTACCGAATTCTACAGTTAATGCATGATCGCCGAGGGGATGGATCTTATATAGCAGGGGGGTGC
>CAIVCF010000043.1 GCA_903904335.1 uncultured Chitinophagaceae bacterium
ACTGGTTATTTAATGATGTAGTGATAAGATTGATGAATCAAATTCCTCATCCTTACAATTACTTAAAAACTCTTTGCGTTTATTCTACCTAATCCTATTAAATAATTACTCAGATAAACTTCTTGCAACACCCAATTCAACACCACGTATCTCGGCCAGTCCTCTTAAACGACCAATGGCAGAATAACCGGGGTTTGTTTTCTTCTTCAGATCATCCAGCATTTGATGCCCATGATCCGGGCGAATAGGAATAGAAACTTTTCTTTCCTGCATTAGTTTTACTATTTCTTTGATCACTGCATATACATCAACATCGCCTTCTAAATGATTGGCTTCATAAAAGTCGCCCGCAGCATTTCTGGTGGTACTACGCAAATGAATAAAATTGATCCTGTTCCCAAATCTTTTTACAATGGCGGGCAGATCATTATCTGGTCTTACACCAAAAGAACCGGTGCAATAACAAAGCCCGTTGTTAAGTGATGGAACTGCTTTCACCAATGCATCGAAATCTGCCGCGGTACTTACTACTCTTGGTAATCCTAAGATCGGATAAGGAGGATCATCAGGATGTATCACCATTTTTACAGCACATTCATCTGCCACAGGAATGACCTGTTGAAGAAAATAGATAAGATGTTCGCGTAATTTTTTGGCATCCACATGCTGGTAGGTATCCAGAGCAGATTGAAATTGTTCCAGTGTAAAACTCTCCTCAGATCCTGGCAGCCCGGCAATGATATTTCTGATCAATTGATTTTTTTCAACATCGTTCATTCCATCCAATCGACTCTTTGCATTGGAAAGTTCTTCTGCTGTATAAGCATTTTCCGCACCGGGTCTTTTCAATAAATACACTTCAAACGCAATAAAAGCAGCTTTTTCAAATCGCAAAGCTTTGGATCCGTCTTCAACCTCATAGGCTAGATCTGTTCTTGTCCAATCCAGTACCGGCATAAAATTATAGGTGACGATCTTCACATTACATTGACTCAGGTTTCTTATACTCTCTTTATAATTTTCAATATAAATTTTATAATTACCTGTTTGTGTTTTAATATTTTCATGTACGGGCACACTTTCTACAACGGTCCATTGCATTCCCGCTGCTTCAATTTGTTCTTTACGTTTACTGATCTCTTCAACAGTCCATACTTGCCCATTGGGGATATGATGTAATGCCGTTACGATCCCGGCACAACCGGCCTGCCTGATATCCGATAATGAAACGGGATCATTGGGGCCATACCATCTCATTGTTTTTTCTGTTAAGTACATAAAAAATAATTTAAAGTTTCAGAGATTTATAAGCGTTGTTTTAATTAAATGGAAAATGCATCAAAGCCTCCGTCCACTACAGCAACCGTTCCAGTAACAAATTTGGAAGCATCGCTGATCAAATATTGAATGGTCCCGAATAATTCCTCTGCCTCACCAAATCTTCCATATGGAGTATGGGCGATTATAGTTTTAGCTCTGTCGGTATGAGACCCATCGGGATTGGTTAATAAAGTTCTGTTCTGTTCCGTTAAAAAGAATCCGGGAGCAATGGCATTCACTCTGATACCTGACCCGAATTTTATAGATAATTCAGCTGCGAGATATTTCGTGAAATTTGTAACTGCAGATTTAGATGCCCCATAACCAACAACCCTTGTTAAGGGCCTCAGAGCTGATTCAGAAGAAAAATTAACAATAGCCCCTTCTTTTTGTTTAGACATCACTTCTGCAAATACCATTGTTGGAATCACTGTTCCAAATAAATTCAGATCTACCACTTTTTTGAAAGCATCTATTTCCAGATCAAAAAATGTCTTATCCGGTGCAATGGTGGCACCCGGCATATTACCGCCTGCTGCATTCAACAATACATCAATCCTGCCATAAGCCTTCATGATTGCATCTCTGTTCTCTTCTAGCTTTTCTTTTGATAAAACATCCGTTACTAAAAAATAAGCTTCATCACCGTTTGCTTTTATTTCATTAACAAGCGATTCGCCTAATTCCGAATTTCTATCCAGTATCACTATTATTGCTCCTTCCCCTGCTAGGTATTTTGATATGCCCTGGCCTAAAATACCTGCCCCACCTGTTATTACCACTACTTTGCCTTTAACTGAAAATAATGTTGACGCTTCTTTTTTCATCTCTATATTTTTAATTATTAATTGTTTTTAATCAGTTATCTGATTGAACACATCTTTATTATGACTTCTATTTCAAAGGCATCTATTTCATTTCAAATTTTTTTCTGACCCTGATATCTTCTGATGAACTTCCCACCATTACTTCAAATGTTCCAGGTTCAACCACCCATTTCATATTTTTATCCAGTAATCGCAAATCAAATGATTTCAATAAAAAATTCACTGTTTTGGTTTCGCCTGCATTTAATGTAATTCTTTCGAATCCTCTCAATTGAGAATCATACACTGTTACACTACTCACCAGATCTTTTACATATAATTGAACTACTTCATCTCCTCTCCATTTACCAGAATTGGTAACATCAACAGAAATTTGAATGTTGCCATTGATGTTTTGCTTTTCAGGTGATACCTTCAAATTAGAATAAGAAAACTCTGTATAACTTAAACCAAAGCCAAAAGGAAATAATGCACCATACACATTTGTTTTCCCAAAACCATTCGGCCCATCACCCGGTTGACCGGCCTGAGAACCCGGCTTGAATGGAAAATTCAATTCGATTTGTCCCACAGATTTTGGAAATGTAACAGGTAATTTTCCTCCAGGATTATAATCCCCGAATAATGTTTCTGCAATGGCATTTCCGCCATCTACACCTGGGCACCATGCTTCGATGATGGCAGGCAAATACTTTTTAGGCCAATTAATGGTTAATGGCTGCCCGTTGATCAATATTGCAATTACAGGTTTTCCTGTTGCGTATAAAGACTGTAATAATTGTAATTGATGACCGGCTAATTCAAGACTTGTTCTGCTTCTGCTTTCTCCAAATTGATTTTCTGTTTCACCCACTACAGCAATGATCACATCTGCATTCTTAGCCAATGCTATTGTATTATCAATTTCTTTTTGCTCATTTTCGGTTAATGAGGATGGAAAGATCTCGCTCTCAGGCCAATTGGCATCCTGTGATTCGCAACCTTTTGCATATTGAATTGTGATGGAACTATTCAAATAATTTTTTAATCCTTCTAATACTGAAATTACTTTTATCCTGGAAGGTCCGTAACGGCTCATCGAAGTTGTTGTATCTGTTGCAAGCGGCCCTGTAACTAAAATATTCTTAATCGATTTCTTATCTAAAGGCAGTGTGTGATTCTCGTTTTTTAATAATACAAGTGATTCACGCGATACTTGTTTTGAAAATGATCTGGCATCCTCATTATAAACGATCTCATCTGCTTTTTTGGGATCTTCCACATATGGCTGATCAAACAAACCCAATCTGAATTTAATGCGCAATACATCAGCCACTCTCGAATCCAATATTTGCATTTTTACAGTTCCGTCCTTCACCAACTTTCTTAACGGTAAAACATATGTATCAGGAACTTGAAAATTAGTGCGCACATTCAAGCCGGCTTCAATGGCCATTCGAACTGCATCGGCTGAATCTTTTGCAACATGATGCTTGGTATTGATAAATTCAACAGCATCGCTATCACTCACAACATACCCATCGAATCCAAATTTTAACCGAAGCAATTCCGTTAAGAAATAATAACTGCCGGTTATTGGCATTCCATCCCAATCGTTATAACTACTCATCACACAATACGGATGTGCTTCTTTTATGATCCGCTCATACGGATACAAATACATCGTAAACAATTCCCGCGGAGAAACATGCGGATCAGTTCTTGCATTCCCATCTCTTCCTCCTTTCGGTACACTGTAAACAGCATAATGTTTTAAAGTAGACCCTGCTCCTTCACTCTGCACACCTAATACCATTTGTTTTCCTAATTCCGCAACAAGAAAAGGATCTTCGCCATAACATTCTACCACTCTTCCCCAACGAGGGTCTCTTGCCAGATCTAAAATAGGTGTGTACACATTTGTATAACCTAGGGCCCTTGTTTCCCGCCCAACGATATGACCGGCCTTGTTGATAATTGATTTATCCCATGTACTTCCTAATGCAATGGGAGCAGGTAATGCAGTAGCTTTTTCGCTTGCCAAACCATGTATCCCTTCATTCGTGAAATCTACGGGAATACCTAAACGGGTTTCTTCAACAAACCATTTCTGAACGGTGTTGATCGCTTCCGCATGTCTGCTGTAAGGAAATGAATATTTCGTGTTTGTTTGTTCACGAAAGGTTGTGGAATTTAAGTGTTCATCAATATTTGCGATGCCATCTTTCCAAATTTTGTTTTTCCATTGAGGAGTGGGTAGTTCATCTTTTAGCACTCTGCCATACCCATACAATGTTGCTAATTGAACGGTCTTCTCTTCAACGGTCATTTGCGATAAAAGATCGGTGATCCTTTTTTCGATAGGTTGCATTGGATCTTCGAAAATATCTTTCTTACCATTTTTATTAAAATCGATCCAGCCATCTTTGTAAATATTCAACTGTGCATGAATACTTGAGAAGGATGCAATGCTTAGCCCAAAAAATAAAGGAACTATATTTTTAATAAAATGTTTCATTTTTGATGCTTATCAAAATAATTAATAAGAGCATACGCATTATCATTGAGTTGTTTCATTTTCGTCATCAACTGTTCATAAAAATTGTATTGCGTATCTACAACCCCTTTATTAGAGTCACTGTTAGAAGGATCGGCAGTAGGGTCATTGGGATCATTATCCTGATAACGGAACCAATGCCAGCCTGCACAATTCTTTGCCTTTAATAATTCTAAACAAAAGTTCTGATAATGAATACCGCGATCCGTTTGTGTTTTCACCAACCAACCTGCCCCACTCATATTACCCATTCCTGTTTCGGCTGCCTTTGTATAAAATTCAGTGATAAAAAAAGGTTTATCACTCCAGGTGGCCCAATCAGAAATGTGTTTTTCTTTGGGTTGCCAGAAACCATAATAGTTAATAGAAATAATATCAATAAATGGTTCAGCAGCTTTAAAAATATATGGATTGTTTTTCGCTGATGAATGCAAACGGCTTCCTATATACAAATGATTGGGGTCATTCTTTTTGATCGCGGCAGCTACAATAGAATAATATTGCTGCGTAATCCAACCAATAAATTCTTCTTTTTGCTGAGCAGTAATAGTAGTAGAAGTGATCCCTTTATCAGTCATCCACTTTTTTGCAGCTATATATCCTAGTGTATTACTATTTTCTTCCTTAACAACTGTGTTGAATTCAGAAGAAGTGAAAGGAAGTTCGTTATCAGAAAAATGCCCTAATAAATTGGGGTCTGTTGCTAATGGAACTATTTTTTTTGTTTCTTCTGCACAAAAAACAGGAAACGCAGGATCTAAGATCAAAGACAGATCAGACTCATTCTTTCTTTCCGGAAATTTATTGCTGATATATTTTTTAAATGCGCCTGCCAAACCCAATTGTGTTGTGTAGACCAAGGGTTGTTTAGCTGTTTTATTGTATGCAATGATCGTTTCAATATCGGACCAGGAACCGGCAGCATTAAAACCACAATTATGAAGTGAATCGGCTGATGCTGCTATCCACTTTTCATCTTTGCCAAATTTGTTTTCAAATGCCTTTATATTATTGGGTGATTTGCCTTGCCGAATCCCGTTAACAGCCTTTACTACATATAAATGTCCTAAAGGATCTATCACCCACCAACGATCATTTATTTTTTCCGTTCTAAAAAACCCTGTTGACCCACTTGTAACAGATAGATCAGCGCCATATCTGTCAACTTTAAGTTCTTTTACAGCTGTAAATCCATCTAAAGAATCGATCACAACAGAAGGAAATGATTTCCAGTCTGAATATTGAATTTTCCGATTACTGTCTCTACTCCATTCCTTTGCTTCAATACTGATTGTATGATTATTTTTTTGAGCTATTGTTGTTGAACAATTCAAAAAAATACAAATAAGACTGAAACAAAGGCTACTTAGTTTTAAATAAGTAGCCTTTTTGGTATTGATCATAGTTATTTATTGAAAGGGGTACTAATATCCCGGATTCTGAGGCATTGGCTTACCCAGATTTGCATTTATTGTTTCCTGTGGAATTGGCAATAAAGTATCTCTTAATTGAATAAGCGGACCTGCAACAAAATTATATTGTTGCGTTCTTCTAAACCAGATGGGCTGAGCAGGATTTTGCGGGTCCCTGATTCTCAACAAAGTATACCTTCTGTGTTCTTCAGAAAATAATTCTCTGGATCTTTCGTCTAAGATGAAATCAATATTGATCTGACCGGCTGTTACCAATGGTGCTTTTGCACGAGCTCTTAAAATATTAATGGTAGTCGCCGCTCCTGCCGCATCTCCTAAGTCTAATTGGGCTTCAGCCAATAACAGATACGTATCAGCCAATCTTAAGTAGATCTCATCATTACCATTAGAAGCCTGTTGAATATCGGTTGAAACATTCGGTGCCCAATCCCATTTTCTGGTACTAGGCCAGTTAAAGTCAGAAGATGGTTCATTAGCATATGTCAGATATGCCGTTCTCACAGTATCGCCTAGCTTTTTACCGGCAGGCAATGTAGCAGCATTGGTCATGATATACCGATACCTTAATTGTATGCTTGCTGTGGTACCTGTTCCGACGATATTTTTTTCAACAACCAAAGAATCACCCTTGGTAACACCGGCAGGCACTTTTAAAGTAACCGCTTCGTCAGTATTCATGATCCAGGAATATCTGAATGAATAAAGACTACCACGAACATCAGCAGGATCATAATTTAGTAGCGCCCATTTTGTTGGGGCAAACCTACCCAATCCTCTTCCCCCATTTACCACCATATAACCAACAGGCGCAACCCCGCTAATGCTAATTGAGGCATACCTGTTTTCCCACCATCTTCTCATGATATTATATTCAAATCCTTGAGCAGTGGTTGGATACATATTTTGCATAACAAAGAGCGCTTCTGTATTTCCCTCGATTCTATTGCTGTTGCCATCAAAGAACATATCAGTAAATGCACTTCCCGGTTTTGCAGCGTTTACACCATATCGATTGGTCACTAAAGAAAAAACCCCACTACTAATTAAGGCAGTCGCTTTGTCTTTTGCCTTTTGATATTGTCCTTCCGCCAAATATAATTCAGCCAAATAATGCGTAGCTACACCTCTGGTAAATCTACCTTCATTCGGAGGTAAAGCTGCCATCCCTGCTTCTGCATCTAAAAGATCTTTTTCTATTTGAGCTCTTACATCAGCAACCGGTGTTCTAACCCAATCATTCTTTGTTACACTATTATCTGTACCAAGATTAAGCGGTACATCACCGAATAAATAAGTTAGATGGCGATACGCTAATGCCCTGAACAATTTAGCCTCCCCAACAATTTGATTTTTGTCCTGGGCTGTCCAATTAATGGTTGGATCTGAAGATCGCACGATGATAACATTGGAAGCATTCACAATTTTATACAGCCAATTGAATAGCGTATTGATATCCGTACTGGATGGATTTAAAGTAGCTCCAAAATTATTAAAGAAATATTCCGGCTGACCTGCAGCAGGATAATTACTATATGCGTTATCAACACCAATGATTGCTGGTGTGATCATCATATTATTATTGTTATTGCCAGTATTAACCGGATTTTCCATCTGACCGGTACCAGCCCTTTCGAATCGAAAGAGGTTGTAAATGCCATATAAGCCAGTTTCGAAGCCTGATTTTGAAGTGTATATTGCCTCGGGAGTAAGTCCTGTTAATGGATGTTCATCCAAGTAATCCTTTCTGCAAGAAAGAATCGTTGATAGAATCAGCATCAAAACAATGCTATTCAAAAGATATTTATTAAAACGGTACATATGATTTAGTTTTTTCTTTTTAAAATTTAAAATCCAACATTAAGTCCAATGGTCAATTCCTTTTGTAATGGAATATTCAATTGAGAAGCAGCTGATAATTCAGGATCTAACCCATTGTATTTAGTGAATGTTAATAAATTTCTCGCACTTGCATAAACTCTAAGATTGGTGATCTGTGCTTTTTTCAAAAAAGAGGGTGAAAAATTATATGCAAATGAAATGTCTTTTAACCTTATAAAGTTAGCATTCTCATATATTTTTATAGGGACCGGACTAATGTTAGAATTTAAGTTATTGGACCAGTGTGACCCGTTAGGATTACTTGTACTCCACCAATCTTTCTTTGTTGTATTCGTTGTAATATCTGTACCAACATTATCCTGCATTAATGGATTCTCTTTTGTTACACCCTCCACTCCTTGAATGAATATGGATAAACTAAAACTTTTATACGTAAAAGTATTGGTGAATCCCCATGTAAACTTTGGATCCAATTGACCAATGATGGTCCTATCGTTTGCAGTAGAAATGACACTGTCACCATTCATATCCTTTATTTTTACATAGCCTAATCTTGGGGTAGGAGATTTAATAGGAGAATTGATACTGTCAGAAGCTGTTTTATATATACCATCATACACAAGATCAAAATTTACATTGATCGGGTGTCCGATGAACCAGGTATTCAGTGTATCATTTTTACCATCGCCGTAAATAGAGGCGATCTTATTGTTATTATATGCAAACACCAATGTTGATGACCAACTGAAAGTTCGTGTAACAATATTCTTTGTATTCAGCATTAATTCCACACCAGTGTTTTGGACCTTACCGATATTCATTAACACAGAAGTATAACCTGTAACAGGAGATACTGATCTTTGCAATAGCAATCCGGGATTACCTGTTTGAGCTTTATAGAAATCTACACTACCCGAAATTCTGTTATTCAGGAATCCAAAATCTACACCTGCTGTAAACTTTCTGGTTGCTTCCCATGCCATCACAGGGTTTCCTGCGATATATGGAATATAACCTACTCTTGAAGTATCACCGGGGCCTCCGGTAACATAAGCATTATTAGTAAGTGTAGTTTGTGTCTGGTAGGCTCTGATGGCTTCATTACCATTTAAACCATAGGATACTCTGATCTTTAACTGACTTACAGAAGTTGGCAAATGAATAAATGATTCTCTGGACAGGTTCCACGCGAAAGCGCCTGTTGTGAAAATACCATACTTATTATCCACGCCAAAACCTGAATAACCATCTCTTCTGGAAGTAAGGGTTGCCAGATATTTACCTTTATAACCATAATTGATCCTGGCCATCTGGGAAACACGGTTTTGTGTAAATGGTGCTCCATTGGTACCTACCGGAGCATACGTACTACTGCTCTTGGTAATAGTAGCCTGATCAAGATTATATGCAAAATTATAATCTAGGTTGGGAAAGCCATAGCCTCTTGTATCATTACCTTCAAAATCATGGCTCTGACTACTATATAATGCTGTGATATTGATAGAATGATTCCCGAATTCTTTAACGTAACTCAAGATATTTTCTAAAGTAAAACTTCTTTCTACAGAACTGTAATACTCCCCTTCTCCATTATTGGTGTATCCATTGGTAGTATTTCTACCCCAGGATGTTCTAACACTTCTGTTGCTTATTTCCGCACCTCCGTTTAATCGATAGGAAAGACCCGGAATAGGCAGTGAAACTTTAATATAATCAGAACTGAAAATTTTATAGGACATATCCGAATTCCATATCAGTAAATTATTGAGTGGATTACCCATTAAATGATATTCGGGCCATGCATATATGCTCGGTGTTCCATCAGCATTAAAAGGGGTAGTCAAAGGATTCGCTAAAATGGCACCCTGACCATTAGCTCCCGAAAAGTTTGCAGCAGTTCCGCTTCTGTCTGAAACAGTAATGATATTGTTTGTTCCGACAGTGATAAACTTATTGATCTTGATATCCAAACTTGGGCGTAGGGTGTATCTTTTAAAAACATCTCCTTTCGCAACTCCATCCACATTTAATGCAGCTACGCCTAAATAATAAGTAGTTTGATCATTACCGCCATTCACTGAAAGGGACACATTGGACCTTTTTCCTGTTTGTGTTGCCAGATCAAACCAATTTACACCGGTACCACTCGCATTGATCGCTATTTCAGAAGGGGTTAAAGAAACCGCATTTCTTGTTTGTTTGAAATTGTAAAAATCGCTTGGACTTAATAGATTAGGTATTTTAGAAACGGTTTGAGTACCGTTAGAAATATCTAGTGAAATTGTGTTCTTACCTTTTTTTCCTGATTTACCAGTTATTAAAATAACACCATTCGATCCTCTTGAACCATAAATAGCAACGGCTGATGCATCTTTTAAAATTTCAAGCGACTGAATATCATCGGGATTAATATCTGAAAAGCCTCCTTCAAAAGGTATTCCATCCATAATGATCAAAGGTTTTGTATCGGCTTTGATTGAATTTCTACCGCCAATTAAAATACTTACCTGATCACCTTCTGCACCACCTGTATTGGTGGTAATGGTTACACCAGGCAAAGCACCTTCCAATGCTTGTGTAAAGTTATTGTTCGGCAATTGCTGTAAACGGTCTTTACTTAATGAAACAACAGAGCCCGTAACATCGCGTTTTTTTACAGTACCATATCCTACTACCACTACATCATTCAAAGTCTGATCTTCGGATTCCAGAATGATCAGCAGACTACCTGAATTTGGTTTCACCTCAATTTTCTTTTTTACAAAACCAACTCTGGAAACATTTAATACAAGTGGATTATTAAAATTAGCAGGAACTGATAACTTAAAATAACCTGACTCATTTGTTGAAATAAAACTATTGGTTTTGTCCAGATTTACAGAAGCATCTGCAATTGGTTTCTGGTCTTTAGAAAGGACTTTTCCTTCAAGATAGCTTTGTGCATTTAGCCCTATAGCAATCAAAAACAGGGACACACTGAAGAGAACTTTTTTCATATAGCAAGTTAATTTTCAGTGAAATTACAGTAGCTAAAAAGATTAGAGTAATATATTTACGAAAAGGTTTTCGCGCGAAATCAAAACCTGTTGGCAAAAATTAATTTGCAAATAAAAATGTTGGGACTCTAACTTCTATGAATTATTTGACAAAGAACTTGTTTAAACTTTTAA
>CAIVCF010000044.1 GCA_903904335.1 uncultured Chitinophagaceae bacterium
AATGGATTTAAATTGATTTGTACACTTCTTGCATTCGGGCCAGTATCGATCATGATATCGATTCTGAAATCTTCCATTGCCGCATACAAATATTCTTCCACCACAGTGCTTAAACGATGTATCTCATCAATAAATAAAACATCATTGGGTTCTAAATTGGTAAGTAATCCTGCAAGATCACCCGGCTTCTCAATAACAGGACCTGAAGTTTCTTTAATGTTTACACCGAGTTCATTTGCTACAATTCTACTGAGTGTTGTTTTCCCTAATCCCGGAGGACCATGAAATAAAATATGATCCAATGCTTCTCCACGGATCTTAGCTGCTTTGATGAAGATGATGAGATTTTCTATCAATTGCGGCTGACCTGAAAAATCTTCTAACTCTTTTGGACGAATGGTGTTCTCAAATTCTTTATCCGCCAGATTCAGATTTTCTTTATCACTATTTAAATTCGGATTTACCATATCGGCTCAAATCTACAAAAACTATTGGTGCCTCCTTTTGCAACTTTTATTTACAATAGTTGTTTATTTTTTAAACAAGCAATAGTAAATTAATATTACTGTTGTTGCGTCGCACTCTTGTACTGCATAACTTTATTCACCAAAAATAAATTTTATGAAAATTGGTATCATCGGATCAGGCATTGTTGGTCAGGTTTTGGCCAAAGCCTTCAACAGCGAAGGGCATACTGTTCAATTAGGGACACGTAACACTTCAAAAGAAGAAGTAGTAAAATTTAAAAATAATAATCCAAAAATAGCCATTGGCACATTCGGAGAAACTGCTTCCACAGCTGAATTGATTGTGCTGGCGGTTGGCGGCACTGCAGCGCTTGATGCCATTACATTGGCAGGAAAAGAAAATTTCACAAATAAAGTTGTGATTGATGCCACGAATCCTATTGCTGCAGAGCCTCCGGTAAAAGGTGTGTTGAAATTTTTTACAGATTACAATAATAGTCTGGCAGAAAAAATTCAGTCTGCAATTCCCGAAGCGAAAATTGTAAAAGCATTCAGTTGCGTGGGCAATGCATTCATGTACAAACCAAAATTTCCAGGTGGCAAGCCAAGCATGTTCATTGCGGGCAATGATGCAGATGCTAAAAAAACAGTTACTGATATTCTTACTTCATTTGATTGGGAGACGGAAGATATGGGTGCCATTGAAGCTGCACGCGCCATTGAGCCATTGTGTATTTTGTGGTGCTTACCGGGCTTTACAAAAAATCAATGGGGACATGCATTCAAATTATTGAAATTGTAATGATGCCAAATTTGTTGCTGTACAAGTGTGCGACGCAACTCTGATGCCATGAAAACAAAAGTTTGAACCATAAATAATCCGCAATCATGATTGCGGATTATTGTTTTTATTTATCAGAAGGCTGTTCTGTTGCTGCTTTTTCGCCACCCGGATTAAATGGTCCGTGACAAGTTGAGAACATTAGGAGAAAAACAAATACTATTAAAAAAGATAAAATAGCGGTGCCACCGAAATTTACTTTTACTTCTTCGTCGTTTTGGTGTGACATGATTCATTGATTTTATCCAAGCAAATTACTGAAAAAAATATTTGGCAAATTGCATCAGTTGCAAAATTATATCAGGGTCCGGGCAGTTTTGCAGATATTCTTCTCTTTCGCTCCTTTTGCAAACGCCCGGATAGTCGCCGTTGTAATTACCCATGTTTAAAATAATTTGAAAATGCAAATGCGGCGGCCAGTTACCGTTTTCATTTGCAGCACCAAAATGCCCGATCGTTTCGCCCATGCTCACAAACTTTCCTTCTTTTAAATATTGAATATCTTTTAAAGAAAGATGACCGTACAAAGTATAAAAATTTTTTGCTTTGATCTGATGTTGTAAAATAATGGTGGCACCATAATCACCAAAATGATCATTGAATGCAAAACTGTGTATCACACCGCCCAAGGGCGCAAATACAGGCGTATCGTGCTTTCCCCAAATATCAATACCTAAATGTAAACGTCTTGGTTCATCGGCGCTAAACACTTCACTTCTTACATACAAGTTTCGCAATTCATCATAACCGCCAATACCATACGTTGCATTTGCAGATAATAATTGTTGATCGATGTATTCAGAAAATTTTTCTGTATCATTAAATATCGAAGCAGTAAGTGATGTATTTTTTTCTGTAAGATCCATCCGCAACAATTTATTCGTTGCAGGTTTAAAGGGAACAACCGCATGAAAAATATGTTGGTATTGTTTAAGTAGGCTGATCATCTCACAAAAGTACATCTCTACCTGCTGAAATTGTATTCATTTCTTGTGATCCAGTTTTGTTCACCCATGAATTTAACTTCTTTCCGATTGATGAATTGTTTACTGCTCATGAGATACACATGTTTCAGTATGGCCTTTTTATTATCGTTGCCGTCAATGCCGGTTATTTCAGTTTCTATTTGAACACTTCTGTAAGCATTTATTTTCTTTAGTGTAACTGTTGCTTGATCAAACATAGTTCCGTTGGATTTTATCTGCAAAGTATCACTGCTATTGGCTTTCGGCTCATTAGGATATTGATACGAAAAAATAACCTGATCGTTATTTTTTGTATCGATACTGATCGAAACATTTGCGGGCATTGTATAAGGTTTGCCGCTGCTGTAATCTAAATAAGTAAGTGTACCCTTCCAGTTTCCAAGTACAGACTTAAAATCATCGACTGATACACTTGGCTCTGTTTGAATAAATCTCAAGCAAAACAAAATTGTAAAAAGGAATCTTATCATACAATTTTTTTCCTTTTAACAACTCATTTCCATTTTAGTTCGATCAATTCTTTGGTGTAAACTTGATAACTGTATTAACAATCGGTTTTACCGTTTGCAGATATTTAAAGATGGCATACAAATCCGACTCTTTCATTTTCGAATACATCATCCATGGCATAATTGAATTGAACTCTTTTTCACCCATTGTTGGTGAATGAAAGGATGTATCCTGGTAAGCTTTAAATCGCTTGATAAACATCTCTGCTGTCCATACTTTCAATCCATTTACATCCTGTGTAAGATTTGCAGAACGAACGATGCCGGATGGTAATGCAAATTCTCTTCCGCCACCAAACGCAAGCTCCTCAATGATTTGACCTTTCTTATCTTTTGTATGGCATTCCCTGCAGGCCGATGCAGTTATCATATATTTTCCATACGCTATTGTGTCTGATTCAGGCGGCCTCTTCTGTA
>CAIVCF010000045.1 GCA_903904335.1 uncultured Chitinophagaceae bacterium
CTCGAACAAGCATTACGCAACTTGTAATATTTCATTTCATCAAACGACTAACATTTTAAAAAGTATAGCATGAAAAAGATCATCACGGTATTATTCTTACTCGTCTGCATGTTTTCTTTTGCGCAAAAGAAAAATAAAAGGGTTGAAAAAACTGATAGATTCGCAGGATTGGATACCACGTTCGAAAAAGTGCTGAAAGACTGGCATGCTGCGGGTTTTGCAGTTGCTGTTGTTGAAAAAAACAAGGTAGTCTACGCGAAAGGTTTTGGTTATCGTGATATTGATAAAAAATTGCCTGTTACTCCCAATACTTTATTTGCAATCGGAAGCTGTACCAAAGCATTTACAGCTTCACAAATTGGATTGCTTCAAAAAGATGGCAAAATAGAATATGATAAACCCGTTCATGATTATCTGCCGGAGATGAAATTTTATAATGATAACATGACCACTAACATTACAATTCGTGATATCATGACGCATCGTACCGGTTTGCCAAGGCACGATTATTCGTGGTATTTATTTTCAACTCATTCAAGAGATAGTTTAATTAAGCGAATTCAATATCAGGAGCCAACAGCAGGTATCAGGGAAAAATGGCAGTATAATAATTTTATGTTTTTATTACAAGGTGTGATCACAGAAAAACTAACACACAAATCATGGGAGAATAATGTAAAGGAAAATGTTTTTGATAAGCTCGATATGAAACGTTCTAATTTTTCAGTGACTGTTATGGCAAAAGATGAGGATGCATCCATTGGTTATGGATTGAAAAAAGACAGCATCATTAAAAAATTAGATTATTACAATATTGATGGAATGGGCCCTGCAGGAAGCATCAACAGTTCTGTAAATGAAATGGCAAAATGGGTTACAACCTGGATCTACGGCGGAAAATATAATGATAAAGAAATTTTACCCTCGCAATACGTATCTGAAGCGCAATCGAGCCAAATGGTCATTGGTGCTGCATTACCGAGCAAAGAACATCCGGATGTGCATTTATCTAATTATGGTTTTGGCTGGATGATCGCTTCCTATCGCGGTCATTATCGTGTTGAACATGGCGGAAATATCAATGGATTCAGTGCGAGTACTTGTTTCTTTCCGAGTGATAGTATCGGTATCATTGTTTTATCGAATCAGGATGGTTCATCCGTTCCTTCGGTCGTTCGAAATATAATAGCTGACAGAATGTTACATTTATCTGCATTCGCATGGAATGATTCTTTGAAAGCTGCTAGTACCAAAGCAAAAAATGCCGCAAAAGAAGCGGAGAAAAAAGCAAGCAGTAATCAAAAAGAAAATACCAGACCATCACATCCATTAAAAGATTATGAAGGAATGTATACACATTTAGGTTATGGAACCGGTGAAATATTTCTAAAAAATGATTCATTGTTTTTAAAAGCCGGTGATGAATTAAACTGGTTAAAGCATTTTCATTATGATATCTTCCAACCTTTCGAGGTTGATAAGAAAGAAGGAATTGACACCAGTGAAAAATCACCTACCAGACTGCATTTCACCATGAACGATGCAGGTGAGATCAATGCAGTCTTGATGCAATTGGAGCCCGGCCTTGAATCAATGAAATTTGTTCGCAAAGCAAAAGCGAAACCTATTACTGCTGATGAATTAAAAAAGTATGAAGGCGTATATGAATTTGCGCCAGGAGCTGAAGCAAAATTTTATATCAAGACTGAAAAATTATATGCATTTGTTGCCGGACAACCAGAATACGAATTAGTGAATGTTGATATAAACAAATTTGCATTAAAAGCTTTGGATGGCTATGCTGCTAAATTTGAAACGGATGAGAAAGGAAATGTTACAGCAGTAACCTTTATGCAACCCAATGGTAATTTTAAAGCAACAAGAAAAAAATAATTATATCTCAAAAATCAAATCATGATCATGAAAAGAATTTTTGTCATTGCATTCCTTATATCACTGCTTTCGATTGCCTGCAAACAAAAACAACAATATGATACGATCATCCGAAACGGAGTGATCTATGATGGAAATGGTGGTGAACCATTTAAAGCTGATGTCGCCATTGAAAATGATACAATCGCTTTCATTGGTGATCTCTCCAATGCTTCTGCGAAAAATGACATTGATGCCAAAGAAAATGCAGTAGCGCCGGGATTCATTAACATGATGGGACATAGCGAAGTCTCATTAATTCAGGATGGAAGAGGGCAAAGTGATGTGAAGCAGGGTGTGACCACAGAAATTTTTTGCGAATCAAGCATGGCTCCACTAAATGCCGATATGAAACAACAAATGCAAAAAGGTCAGGGCGATATAAAGTTTGATGTTACATGGAATACATTGGGCGAGTACATGAATCATCTGGAGAAAAAAGGAATATCTGTTAACATTGCATCTTTTGTTGGAACAGGAACAATTCGGCAATATGTTTTAGGTGAAGATAATAAAGCGCCTACCAATGTTCAATTAGACAGCATGAAAGCTTTAGTTGATGAGGCAATGAAAGAAGGAGCACTAGGTGTTACTAATGCTTTAATCTATCCACCTGATTTTTTTGCAAAGACAGATGAATTAATTGCCTTATCAAAAGAAGCATCGAAATATGGTGGCACCTATTCAAGCCATATGCGAAGCGAAGGAAATAAATTTATTGAAGCAGTCAATGAACTCATTCAAATTTCAAAAGAAGCTAATATTCCTGCAGAGATTCATCACTTAAAAGCTGCAGGAAAAGACAATTGGCATAAAATGGATAGTGCAATAAAAATTGTTGAGCAAGCAAGAAAGAATGGAATGGATATTACGGCTGATATGTACACTTACACTGCTGGTGCAACAGGATTAACATCTGTATTACCTCCAACATTACAAGATGGCGGTTTTGGTAAATTAAGAGAAAGATTAATGACGCCATCTATTCGCTCACAAATGAAAAAAGAAATGAACACTAATGCGCAAACCTGGGAAAATTTCTATTACGCTGTTGGCAAACCCGAAAATATTTTGATGCTTTCTTTCAAACAAGATTCATTGAAAAAATTTATCGGAAAAAATTTGGCCGAAATTGCTAAGATCAGAAATAAAAGTCCCCAAGAAACTGCAATGGATTTGATCATTCAAGACAGCACAAGAGTTGAAGTAGCTTACTTTTTAATGAATGAAGAGAACGTAAAAAAACAAGTCGCACTACCTTGGGTAAGTTTCGGAAGTGATGAAGCATCTTATACCAATGAAGGCGTTTTCTTAAAATCAAATGCGCATCCAAGAGCGTATGGAAATTTTGTAAGAGTAATTGGTCATTATTCACGTGATGAAAAAGTTTTTTCATTGCCTTTAGCTATCTATAAATTAGCCAATCTTCCAGCCAAACATTTGAAATTACAAAAACGTGGTGAACTAAAAGTGGGCAATTACGCAGATCTGATTGTTTTTGATGCTGCAAAAGTTAAAGACAATGCCACTTATGAAAAGCCGCATCAATATGCTGATGGCATGATAGATGTTTTTGTAAATGGTATTCAAATTTTAAAAGACGGAAATCATACAAATGCAAATGCCGGCAAATTTTTAAAAGGCCCGGGATATCGAATGGGTAAATAAAATTGACTGAATGAACATTACCATTAGAAAAGCAGAAAAAAAAGATTGTCCGCGTTTATTGGAATTGATCCATGAACTGGCCTTATACGAAAAAGCACCGCATGAAGTAACAGTTGATCTGGATCATTTTGAAGAAAGCGGTTTCTCCGAAAACCCTGTATGGTGGGCATTTGTAGCGGAAGTCGATGAAA
>CAIVCF010000046.1 GCA_903904335.1 uncultured Chitinophagaceae bacterium
CCGATCTCAGAGAATCCATTTCTGCAACAGCAAAGCCCTGTCTTCCGTTTTCGGAAATATTTGTAAATGCAACAATCGATAAATTATTTTTTAATCCGATTTTTTTACCCAATCCGGCGAAACCATTCCAAGCATTTGAATAAGTTCCGGGAACATACCCTTCATCAGCCCAACGCCTGCTTCCGGAAAAAACAAATGACCATCCCTTTTTATTGATGCCGGAGGCATGTGTAAAAGACATTTTGTGCGTATATATTCCATCAGCAAATGCATAAGAAAAAGAATTTTGTCTTCTTTGTTTTTCCGGCTTATTATCAATTTGCGTTGAAATACCGATACCGCCAAATGAAAAACTATTATTTTGTAACCCGATAGAAACTTCTCTGTTTCGAACTACATCATTTGACAACCCATACACCAAAGAAGATAGAGCAAACCCATTCTCAATATTTTCAAGAGGTATCCCGTTTATATACATTATATTATGATCAGCATCATATCCTCTGAAACGAAATCTTACAGGGCTGAAATTAAAAGATGCCTGAGATAAAAAAGGATCAGAGGTTGCAGTAACTGAAGAAGCGATGTTTTGAAAAGGCTTGCTGTTTATTTCACTTTCATCGAGTGAAACAATTGGCAGATTCTCTATTGTTATTACTTTTTCAGGACCCGAAACAAATGGATCCTGCTTAACCAAAGAGTCTCCGATCTGTTTTTGAACTGATCTTTTGGTTTTTTGTGCAACTGATTGTATTACAACAGCAAAGAATAAGACACCTGCAAATGCCGCTTTTTGCATAAATAAATTTTAACGAATAAGCTAATTTAATTATTTATTTGTTTTGTAATATTATTTTTTATAAATATTTTTACAATAACTAATACTATATGAAGATTTTTCCTGAAAACGTAATCCTGAAAACGTTGTGGCTATTTTTTTGCATACTATTATCTGCATTCACAACAGCACAAAAAAAACAATTGTATAAAACTGCCATCGTTGCATTTTATAACTGCGAAAATTTTTATGATACGATCAATGACCCGCTATCAAGAGATGATGAGTTTACGCCAAAGGGAGAAAAACACTATGATTCCAAAATATATTCAGACAAATTGCAAAAAATAGCAACTGTTATTTCTAAGATAGGATCAGATGATGACATACAAAATCATGATGGTCCTGCCATTCTTGGTGTTGCTGAAGTTGAAAATAAAAATGTGTTGACTGATTTGATTACACATCCTGCTTTGAAAAAAATAAATTATCAATACATTCATTATGACAGTAAAGATGAGCGTGGAATAGATGTTGCTTTGCTGTATAATCCAAAATATTTTATTGTTGAAGCAAGCAAACCGATCTATGTAAGAATGCGTGGTTATTATTACACAAGAGATATTTTATAGGTAAAAGGGAAATTAGACGGAGAAACTATTCATGTTTATGTGAATCACTGGCCTTCCAGAATAGGCGGTGAAGAACAGACAGAAACCTCAAGAATAATTGCAGCCCGTGTTTTAAAAAATCATATCGACAGCATTCTCAAAGCTGATGGCTCTCAGAAAATAATCATCATGGGAGATTTCAACGATGATCCAATAAATAAAAGCATCAATGATATTTTAAAAGCCAAGCAATATGCAGATGATGTTACTTTATTTGGTTTATTTAATCCTTTTGCTGAATTGTATAAAAAAGGAATCGGTAGTATCTTAAGCAGAGATGTTTGGTCATTATTCGATCAACTCATTCTCTCTTATCCTTGGCTCAACAAAAAACAGGAAGGATTCTTTTTTTATCAGTCTCAGGTATTCAATCGGTCTTTTTTAACTGAAAACACGGGTCGTTATAAAGGTTATCCCATGCGAACCTGGGATGGCAATACCTACCGTGGAGGTTACAGCGACCACTTTCCATCATACGTTGTTTTGCTAAAAAGAGTTAATTAACAAGTATTTATCAGTATTTTATGGATCGTCAGCATAATTTTCATAGCATTGTTTGCTGCCATAATTTATCAGAATTCCTTCGGGACTCGGTTCACAGCCACCTTTTCATGGTAGCAGTCAGAATAACTCAAAATTTTTGTCAATAAACACCCTTTTTCTCGCTGCAAAGCCCTACTTTTGCAGCCCCAATTCTGTCTTGGCAGAATCGTTCATTCCGGATAAGAATGGATGTCCATTGGGAAAAACCAATTAATTAAATTAAAAACAGGTAAATGAACAGTTACGAATTAATGTTGATTTTTACACCTGTGCTTTCTGAAGAAGACTTTAAAGCTGCTCAGAAAAAGTATTCCGACTTTATCACAGATCACAGCGGAACTATTGTGCACAGTAATCCATGGGGATTAAAATCATTAGCTTACCCTATCCAGAAAAAAACCACAGGAATTTACTGGGTATTGGAATTTACAGCGAATGCTGATTTCAATGAAAAATTGAAGATTCAGTTATTGCGTGACGAATCAGTGATGCGTCACATGATTACCAAACTCGATAAATACGCCGTCGAGTACAACTACACCAAAAGAAATGGCGGATTTAAAGTAACCCAAAAAGCGGAGGCATAACCATGGCAAAGAACGAAATCAAATACCTGACGGCCATCAAACAGGAAAAGCCCAAGAAAAAATTCTGCCGCTTTAAGAAATATGGCATTAAATACGTTGACTATAAAGACATTGATTTCTTAAAGAAATTCATTAACGAACAAGGCAAAATGTTGCCTCGCCGTTTAAGCGGAAACTCTTTAAAATATCAGCGTAAAGTAAGCGATGCTGTTAAAAAAGCTCGTCAAATGGCATTGTTACCGTACGTAACAGATTTATTGAAATAGAATTTTAAATTAGTAACCTTCCCTAATCCCGAGTAATGTCGGGAGACAGTTCAAGCAACTGGGCTCTTGGGAACTAAACCAAATAATCATGCAAGTAATTTTAATTAAGGATGTAGATCATCTGGGCGGAAGTAATGAATTAGTAAATGTAAAAAATGGTTACGCACGTAATTTTCTGATCCCCGGAAAATTTGCCATTGAAGCCAATCCTTCTAATTTAAAACAATTGGAAGAAAAGCTGAAAGTGAAAGCTAAGAAAGAAGCATCTATGTTAGCTGAGATCAATAAAGTAATCGAAGTGTTGAAATCCTCTCCGGTGAAACTCTCAGCAAAGACCGGAACCAGTGGAAAGATCTTCGGCAGCATTACTTCTTTACAGATCACACGTGCGATACGCGATCAAAAAGGTTACGAGATTGACCGCAGAAGAATCAATATCACTGATGAAGTGAAAGAATTAGGCACTTATAAAGCTTCTATTGATTTCGGAAACGGAAATTCAACTGAAATTGAATTTGAAGTAGTAGCTGAATAATTGTATTATTTGATCAATATTCTAAGCCTGCAGCAAATTGTTGAAGGATTTTTTAGGCCTAAACCTGAATATCAAAACTTTCTGCATTATTTGCCGACAGCGGATTTGCGGGATTTTGCGATATAATAAAAAAATTTGGAAAATCAATAAAAAAACTATCTTCGTAAGTCCAATGACCAGTTCTTCCATATCTCTCGAAGGTTTTTTACGTAAATGCTTCAGGGTTTTTGGTTACTGTTTTGATCATTGGTTATTATTTATTTAATCAAACAAAGACATGAACATTTACGTTGGAAATTTAAACTGGAACATGACCAGTGAAGACCTGCAAGAATTATTTGCTCCTTATGGCGAAGTAACTTCTGCAAAGATTGTTACTGACAAATTCAACAACAACCGTAGCAAAGGTTTTGGTTTTGTTGAAATGGCTGATGATGAAGCTGCACGTACTGCTATCAGTGCATTGCATGACACAGACATTCAAGGTCGCAAGATTGTTGTAAACGAATCAACTCCACGCCCTGAAGGTGAAAGAAGAGAAGGCGGCGGCGGTGGTGGATTTAAGAAACGCAGCTTTGGTGGCGGCGGCGGCGGAAGTCGTGGCGGTTACGGAGGCGGTGGCGGTCGCAGTAATGGCGGCAGCGGTGGCGGTTATAACCGTGATCGTGGCGGCAACAGCGGCGGCGGCGGTGGATACAACAGGTATTAATCACGCAATTCCATTAAAAAAATTCAATCCCGCAATTAGTTGCGGGATTTTTTATTTTATATCAATGGATGCAGATTGTTGGTGAAGTACAAGAGTGCGATGCAAGAAAAGTTCATAGCAGATTTGCAGCTGGTTACACAATAAATTGAACAATTAATCTTTGTTAGAAATTGTAAACATTATTTTTGCCACGAAAATTTTTTATCATGTCAAAAGTGAAAATTGGTTTGATACAGATGAGTTGCGTGAAAGATAAAAGCAGCAACGTATCGAAGACCATTGAAAAAATAAGTGATGCCGCTGCAAAAGGCGCACAAATCATTTGTTTGCAAGAACTCTTTACTTCTTTGTACTTCTGCGATATTGAAGACCATGATAATTTTCTATTGGCCGAAGCTATTCCGGGCCCATCAACAGATGTATTAAGTAAAATTGCCAAAGAAAAAAATGTGGTGATCATTGCATCATTGTTTGAGAAACGTTCGAGCGGATTATATCATAACACCACAGCAGTGATTGATGCTGATGGAAAATATTTAGGCAAGTATCGCAAAATGCATATTCCTGATGATCCCGGCTTTTATGAAAAATTTTATTTTACTCCGGGGGATTTAGGATATAAAGTTTTTGAAACAAAATATGCAAAATTAGGTGTGCTGATTTGCTGGGATCAATGGTATCCTGAAGCTGCACGAATTACAGCAATGATGGGTGCAGATATTTTATTTTACCCCACCGCCATTGGTTGGGCAAAACATCAGGATGAAAATACTAATACAGAGCAATACAATGCATGGCAAACCATTCAACGCTCTCATGCAGTTGCCAATGGTGTGCATGTTGTTTCTGTGAACAGAGTTGGCGAGGAAGGCAACATGAAATTCTGGGGTGGCTCATTTGTTTCAAACCCATTCGGTTCACTATTGTTCAAGGCTTCACATGATCACGAAGAGACCATTGTAATAGAAATTGATTTGGAAAAATCTGAATATTACAGAACACATTGGCCATTTTTGCGCGACAGAAGAATTGATTCTTATGAACCTATTACAAAAAGATTTTTAGACGAAGACTAATGCAAAAAACACCAAAAGAGCTTGGCTATTTTTTTCCGGCAGAATGGCATCCGCATACAGCAACATGGCTGAGCTGGCCACATAAAGAAGCGAGCTGGCCGGGGAAAATCCATACTGTATATCATCCGTATGTGCAATTCATCAAAGCAGTTAGCGAAGGTGAAAAAGTTTGCATTAATGTTGCCAATGCTGCAATGGAATTATTTGCAAAAGAACATTTAGCTGCACAGCATGTTGATCTGAATAAAATAAAATTCTTTCATCACCCCACCAATGATGCTTGGTGCCGGGATCATGGCCCGGCATTTTTGATCAATCCAAAAGAAAGCAACCTGCCTGCCGACAGGCAAGGAAAAATTATTGTTGACTGGAATTATAATGCTTGGGGCAATAAATATCCGCCGTATGATTTGGATGATGTAATACCAACATTGATAGGCGAAAAATTAAATTTACCTGTATATCATCCCGGCATTATCATGGAAGGTGGTTCTGTAGACTTCAATGGAAATGGAACATTAATAACCTCAACAGCATGTTTATTAAATCAGAACCGTAATCCTACATTGAACCAATCACAAATAGAAAAATATTTACAGGACTTTTATGGGGTTGATCAAATACTTTGGGTGGATGAAGGAATCATTGGTGATGATACCGATGGACATATCGATGATACCGTTCGTTTTGTAAATGAAGACACGGTAATTGCTGCAGTTGATGAAAATGTGAATGATGAAAATTATCCTTTACTGCAACATAATTTAAAACAGTTGCATCAAATGCGATTATTAAATGGAAAGCAATTAAACATCATTGAATTGCCGATGCCCGCAGAACATGTCATTTGGGAAGATCAGCGCCTGCCTGCATCTTATGCTAATTTTTATATTGCCAATGCTATTATTGCTGTTCCTGTTTTTAATGATGCAAATGATGAAAGAGCATTGAATATTATTCAGCAATGTTTTCCTGAACGAAAAGTGGTTGGTATCAATTCCACAGATGTGATCTGGGGATTAGGAAGCTGGCATTGTTTGAGTCAGCAGGAACCCACTGTTTAGAATTTTACATAATTTTAGTATCTAAATAACTACCGATGCTGAAATTATCATCTCCCATTGCCGGTTGTATGCGCTGGGGAAAATGGGGTGCCAATTATTCAACAACAGAATACAGAAAAATGATCGATGCCTGCTTGCAACATGGCATTACAAGTTTTGACCATGCGGATATTTATGGTGATTATACAACCGAAGAAGAATTCGGCAATGCATTAAAAGAAGCTCCTGCATTGCGTTCGCAAATGCAGTTAATTTCAAAATGCGGTATCCAGATGATGACTGAAAATCGTCCGCAGCATCAAATAAAATCTTACAACACTTCTGCTAAACATATCATTCAATCAACGGAAATATCCTTAAAAAATTTCGGAACGGATTATCTCGATATTTTATTTATTCATCGTCCGGATCCTTTATTAAATCCAGTAGAAGTTGCAGAAGCCATCACGCAATTGAAAAATTCAGGAAAGATAAAGCATTTTGGTGTGTCGAATTTTTTGCCGCATCAAACAGAGGCTTTAAGGAAATATATTTTAATCGAATTTAATCAGGTAGAAATATCCATTATCCATTTAACCTCATTCATCGATGGCACATTAGATAATTGTTTACAGCACAATATCGTACCAATGGCATGGTCACCATTGGGGGGTGGCATGTTTACCGATGAAACACATCATCGCTTCAGAAGCATTACTGCCACTGCAACAGCGCTTGCTGAAAAATACCAAACAGGTGTAGATCAAATATTAGTTGCATGGCTGTTAACGCATCCTTCAGGAATTATTCCTGTAGTTGGCACAACAAAAGTCGATCGCTTATTACAAGCCAAACAAGCCAATAATATTCATTTATCGAGAGAAGATTGGTTTAAACTTTGGATTGCTTCTACCGGTGAAGATGTTGCATAAAATATTTTTGTTACACGCAGAAGTATTTCATGGTATCACCTGTTGCTTTCGGCTCTTTCGGTGAAAGAGCCGCACACTTGTACTTTCAAATATGACTGAACTCGTTTAACCACGAAGAACACCCTTTAATTAATCATCAGCATCTTTATTATTTTTATTATTCACTTTTACAAAGGCAGCTCTTGATGGTGCAGGTGGATTTATGCCTTTAATGCCCTGCCATAAAATTTCATTGAACACCAAATCAGGCACTTTATCCTCTTTCCCCCAATCAAATTTTTCGCTGAGTGCGGCCATCTTATTTTGACCATTCTTTTCATTCAGGTCAATATTAGAAGGCAAATGCTTATAGGTTGTGAAATCAGGGTTCGCTGTAAAGCTTTGCCACATCGGCATTGCAGCTGCATCATATTGTGTCATCGGCGGCATTCCCAAAATCAGTTCCATTGTTCTTATCATCGATGAAGTAGAATACATGGTATGATCTACATAATTTCTTTTGATATAAGGACTGATCAGATAAGCCGGACTTCTATGTGCATCCACATGATCCGGGCCATTCTGTGCATCATCTTCCAAAATAAAAACAGCAGATTCTTTCCAGATAGGACTCTCACTTAAATGTTCAACAAATAATCCAACAGCCAGATCATTGTCTGCAACAAAAGCATACGGTGTTGGTCTGTTCTTTCGCAAACCTTCTGTATGATCATTTCCAAACCGCATGGTATTAAAATGCGGTACCGCATTAATTACAACCAATGAATCAAATTCTTTTTTCCATTGATAAAATCTTGTGGTATCACGAACATCCAAATTCCATCCGGTATAAGTTGGAGAAGCATACCCTTTTAATGCATCAATATTGGCTTTTGCATAATCAGCAAACTCTCCGTAAGTTCTATAGCTCACATGATTCCTTTTGCAATTATCCCAGATAAATCCATTTTTATTATTGGCAACAGCACGTAAACCCTCACCATCATAACTGCCGCCGCGACCTCCATAACTGGTAGGCCATGTCTTTTCCAAGTAATCAGTTGCATAAGCACCCATGCTCCAGTTATGCCCGTCTGCACTCACTTCTGCATCGCAATAAAAATTATCCAACAACACATAATTCTTTACGATCGAATGTAAATTGGGTGTGATCTTTTCACCAAACAATGTTAAACTGGTATCACCGTTACCGCTTTTTACATCACCCAAAACCTGATCATAAGTCCTGTTTTCTTTAATGATGTAGAATACATATTTAATAGGTGAAGCATCACCTACTTTCATAGGCACAGGGTTCCCTTTTTCACCCGCAGCATTCAATTCTATATTTTTTGAATACGGTGTGTTATGATACACTGCCTGTGAGAAAACACTTAATTGTTTTTCAGAAGGTTCATCAATAATGCTTAATGTGCCTGTAAATAATCCGGCAATATATTCTACATTCTGGCTCCTATGCGGATCTCCTTGTTGATAAACCACAGACTGTCTTGCATTATACGGACTTGGTCCTTTTGGATTTGCTTTTGATGTAAATCCTTTGCCGTTACTTACAAATATTTTTTTGCCAACCACTTTTACATTTGTGGGATACCAACCCACCGGAATAAATCCTTTTGATTTACTTTTTCCCGGAACACTTACATCAAAAACACTTAAACAATTATTATCTGCATTGGCAATGTATAGTGTTTTTTCATCTGCACTTAAAGCAACACCGTTACTGGTGGAACCGCTTGGTGAATTGGGATATAATGCCGCATTCAATGTCTCGATTACTTTTTGCTCAACGGCATTAATTACAGAAACGGAATTATCATTGGCATTGGCAACATATAAATATTTGCCATTTTTGCTTAAAAACATTTCGTTGGGGTTATCTCCAACAGCAATTTCATTTTTTATTGTATGATTCATTACATCAAATAATAATACCTTATCTCCGCCCCATGAGGAGATGTACAATATTTTTTTATCCGGAGAAAGTAAACATGCATACGCCTCTGCGCCTAATTCAATTTTGAAAAGAATATTTTTCGATTTCAGGTCAATGATGTACAAAGAATTATTTTCTTTGGTCACCACATACAATATTTGTTTGGCATTGTCAATTTCGATTCCGGATGGCCAAATCTTTTCGGGCCAGCGTTTACCGAGAATGATGCTGTCAGAAATTTTTAATTTATTTTTGACGATTTCATATTTCAAGATCATATTATCATTGCCACCTGCAGCATATAAATTTTTCTCATCATCACTGAATTTTAATCCATACCAACTTTTGGCAATAACGATATTATCCAATTCTTTTTCGGTAGCAGCATCTATCAACTGAATGGTCTGTTCACTTTGTCCATTATTGGTAACAGCCATTAATTTTTGACTTTTGCTTACAGCAATATTTAACGGAAGATCGCCCAGCGCCATACTTTTTCCAACAGGAGTTAAACTCCATCCATTGGGAAGATGAATTCTTTTGCTTTCAATTTCCTGTAGCGTTTGAGATTGAACAGAGATGCCGGTTACTAAAAGAATGAGGATAATGATCTTTCTCATGAAGCTTTGTTTTTGTAAAGCTAATATATGAAAGGGAAACGGGGAAGTTATTAAAAGATGAAGCAGTTTATATGTTCAATACCTGAATAAAAACTGTTTGGGCAATACTTCCACCTTTAATTCTTTGGCAAATAATAATTCACCATCCACCTGCACAGGAATTTCATTATTACATTGTATAGAAAATTTTTCTCCCAAACGATAAATGATAAAAGGCAAATGCAGATGTTTTCCTTTTTCTATAATGGGCAAATATTTCAATCTTTTCAGCACCGGTAATTTTTTACAAAGCACCATATCTAATTTTCCGTCATTGATGGAAGCATTTGGGGCTACAAAAAATCCGCCACCGGCTCTTGAAGAATTATTGATCATCACCAATAAAAATTCTTCAGTCCATTTTTCTTCATCAGCAGTAATGATAAAGGAGTGTTCTTTAAATGAAAATATTTTTTTGATCACTTCTAATAAATAGCCAAAATGCCCGCCTATAAAACGGATGGTGCTCATTGATTCAAGAACAGCCCCATCAAATCCTACTCCCAAACAATTTATAAAAAGCGTTTCGTTGAATTTTCCGGCATCGACATATTGGGGTGTGCTTTTTAAAATAAGTTCAAGTTGTTCTTCTTTTGAGATCTCACCATACAATTTCCAGGCAAAGTCATCCCCTGTTCCGCCTTTAAAAAGCGCAAGTGGCAATTGACAATCAGGATAATGGTTGATGAAATAGTTGATAGTACCATCGCCACCAATGATCCAGATATCGGAGAATTCGTCAAAAGATGACGGCCATTTTTCGTTGAAAACAGTACATGTAATATTCTTTACATGCAATTGTCGTTTAAGCCAAGCAGATAATTGGATAGCTCTACCTTTTCCGGCAGCAGGGTTTTCGAGTATGGCAACGTTGGAGATCTGCATCTGTTAGTTAGGAAAAGAAAGCTAAATCAATCGATTCATAAAAACAAAAAACCCAACCAGAAATAAATCTGATTGGGTTTAAAAAATACGGCAGCTACCTACTCTCCCAGGGACAAGGCCCAAGTACCATCGGCCATGAGGGACTTAACTTCTCTGTTCGGAATGGGAAGAGGTGAACACCCTCGGCAAAACCACCATAAAGTCTTCATAATTATTAATTGAAAATTATTAATTAATAATTAAATAAGTTACATATTGGGAAGCTTGAAAAATTACAAGAATAAAAAATAAAGCTTACGGGTAATTAGTACTACTCGACTTTGCTATTACTAGCTGTACATCTGTAGCCTATCAACGTCATAGTCTTTGACAACCCTTAAAAGTAAACTCATCTTGTGGAAGGTTTCACGCTTAGATGCTTTCAGCGTTTATCCTTGCCGCACGTAGCTACTCTGCATTACACCTGGCGGCATAACAGATACACCAGCGGTGCGTACATCCCGGTCCTCTCGTACTAAGGACATGTCCACTCAATTTACTAACGCCCACCACAGATAGAGACCGAACTGTCTTGCGACGTTCTGAACCCAGTTCACGTGCCACTTTAATGGGCGAACAGCCCAACCCTTGGGACCTTCTCCAGCCCCAGGATGTGACGAACCGACATCGAGGTGCCAAACTCCCCCGTCGATATGAACTCTTGGGAGGAATCAGCCTGTTATCCCCAGAGTACCTTTTATCCGTTGAGCGAGGGCCCACTCACGCGGAACCACCGGATCACTATGGCCGACTTTCGTCCCTGCTCGACTTGTCAGTCTCGCAGTCAGGCGGGCTTGTGCCATTGCACTCAGCGGCTGATTTCCGACC
>CAIVCF010000047.1 GCA_903904335.1 uncultured Chitinophagaceae bacterium
AGAACAATCAAATGCCTGGATGGATGCATTTAAAGGAATTATCATCCGATACGAAAAACTGACAAGAAACTGGTGGAGTATGCTCTGGTTGTGTATTACATCTATTTTTATCAGAAAATTAAAAGTTTAAACAAGTTCATAGAAACTTTACACCAATTAAAAATAGCCTTTCATATATTTGAACCCAACGAAATTGCAGCATGGCTAAGAAACAAATCATCCCCAGAGATATCAGTTGGCTCAGTTTTAATGGCAGGGTTTTACAGGAAGCAAACGATACTTCTGTTCCCTTAGAACAACGCATCCGTTTTCTGGGTATCTATTCCAATAACAGCGATGAGTTCTTTCGTGTTCGTGTGGCCACTTTAAAACGCATGATCGAGTTTGCTGAAAAGCGAAAGAAATTGAACATGCATATGGAAGATGACCCCCAGAAAATTCTTGATGCCATTCAAACTATTGTACTGCAGCAGCAAAATGAATTCAACCGCATCTGGGACGGCATTTTAAAAGAACTGAGAAAAGAAAAGATTTTATTGGTTGATGAAAAACATCTGAACAGAGAACAACAGAAATTTGTACGCAATTTTTTTGATGAACATGTACGCAGTAATGTTATTCCGCTGATGATAGAAAGCCTGCAGCAACTCCCTTATCTGCGAGATAAAAGTATTTATCTCGGTGTAGTGATGAGCAAAAAAAATTCTGCTTACAGGCAAAAATATTCATTGATTGAAGTTCCTGCACGGGCAATAGGCCGTTTTGTTGAATTGCCTTCCAGGACCGGAGAACATTCTATTATCTTATTAGAAGATGTGATCCGATTTAACCTTCCGTTCATCTTCTCCTACTTTGATTATGATCATTTCGAATCACATATTTTTAAAGTGACCAAAGATGCAGAGTTGGATATTGATAATGATATCAGTACCACATTTGTAGAAAAGATCGAGAAAGGTTTAAAGAATCGCCGTAAAGGAAAACCTGTTCGTTTTGTGTATGATAAAGAAATGGATGCAGGTTTATTGGAATATTTAATTCGCCGCTTGAGTCTTTCAAGAAAAAGTAATTTAATTCCGGGCGGTCGCATTCATAACTTTCGCCACTTCATGGATTTTCCTGAAGTATTCAAAAATAAAAGCACCAGGCGACAACCATTTACGCATCCTGCTTTGCAAAATTCTGTTCGTGTTACAGATGTGATCACAAAACAGGATGTGATGCTTCACTTTCCTTATCACACATTCAATGCATTGATCGATCTGTTGCGAGAAGCGGCAATGGATCCTGATGTTACTTCCATTAAAATAACGGCATATCGTTTGGCACCCAATTCAAAAATCATTAATGCATTGATCAATGCTGCCCGTAATGGAAAAGAAGTAGTGGTGATGCTCGAACTGAAGGCAAGATTTGATGAAGAAGCAAATCTGGAATGGAAAGAAATATTGGAAGAGGAAGGCGTAAGGGTATTGTTGGGCGTTCCCAAAATGAAGATCCATGCCAAACTCTGCATCATTAAAAAAAGAAAAGGCAATAAAACCATTCAATACGGATTTGTGAGTACTGGTAATTTGAATGAACGTACTGCAAAAGTATATTGCGATCATTGCTTGTTAACTGCCAACAGAAATGTCATGGCTGATATTAACCGGATTTTTAAATACCTGGAAAACTGGCATTCAGGTATGCATCCTCTGCGTTCATGCAAAACACTGATGGTTTGCCCTGTTAATATGCGGAAAGAATTAGAAGCCAATATCTCAAAAGAGATTAAAAATGCAAAAGCAAATAAAGCAGCAAGCATTATTTTAAAAATAAATTCATTAAGCGATATACGTCTTATCAATAAATTATATGAAGCGGCAATGGCCGGTGTTGAAATAAAAATGGTGGTACGCGGAATTTTTTGTGCCATGATCCAAAATAAAAAATTCAAAAAGCCCATAACAGCCATCAGTATTGTGGATGAATATCTCGAACATGCCAGAGTAATGATCTTTCATAATGATGGAAAGGAGAAAGTGTATATATCTTCTGCTGACTGGATGGTTCGCAATCTCGATCACCGTGTAGAAGCTGCCATACCCGTAAATGATCCTTTGATCAGACAGGAATTGAAAGATATTATCCACATTCAATTAAGAGATAACGTAAAAGCAAGAATACTCGACAATGAACTCTCTAATAACTATGTACCTTCCGTTGGTAAAAAGAAGATACGGTCTCAAATAGAAACGTATCACTATCTCTACCAAAAATCTATAAAGCAAAGTGCGGTTAGCAGCAATTGATATTGGAAGTAACGCAGCAAGATTATTAATAGCCGAAGTAATACATAAGAAAGACGGCAGACCCCAATTTAATAAACTGAATCTCGTACGTGTACCCCTGCGCTTGGGTTTTGATGTATTCGAAAAACATGCGATATCCAAACAGAAGATCGGGATGATCCTTCAGACCATGAAAGCTTATGGTCATTTGATGAAGGCTTATGAAGTGCAGTTCATCAAAGCATGCGCCACCAGTGCCATGCGTGATGCGTATAACAGTGAGGACATTATCAGAAAAGTAAAATTAGAAACAGGTATTGAAATAAAGATCATCAGTGGTGATGAAGAAGCGAATCTGATCTACGAAAATCATATCGCCGAAAATTTAGATAATGAACATTCCTATTTATATATTGATGTGGGCGGTGGCAGTACAGAACTTACTTTTTTTTCGGAAGGGAAATTGAAATACAAAGAATCATTCAACATCGGCACCATTCGTTTATTGAAAGGCCAGGTAACTGAGAAAACATGGGATGAAATGAAAGAGCATCTGAAACGCAATACCAAAAGCTCTTTGCCCATGATCGCTATCGGCAGTGGCGGTAATATCAACAAAATTTTTTCGATAAGTAAAAAGAAAGAAGGAAGACCACTTCCTTTGGACCTCTTGAAAGATTACTACAAAGAATTTTCTTCATTTTCTCTGGATGAGCGTATCCGTATTTATAAATTAAGAGAAGACAGGGCCGATGTGATTGTTCCTGCACTCCAGATATACATCAATGTGATGCGATGGACAGATATAGAAGAAATTTATGTTCCCAAGATCGGATTGGCTGACGGATTGATACAAAGCTTGTACGAAGAAGTAAATCATATTGTTTAGTCACCGTACGCGACGCATAAGGCTTACCGATTAATCAACTTTGTTCACCCAAAAATTAGTTATACTCCTATTATCATAATTATTTTTGATTCTAACCCTTGCTGCATGAAAAAGTTTTTTTTATTGTTGATGCCATTCATGATTGGCACTTCAGTTACAAACTTTGCTGCCAAACATGTTCAAAAAATGTTGATGACAGCAGATACACCAAAAGTTACACATGTAATTGACGGCTTGATTACAGAATGGCCTGCTGCTTCTTTTGTTGCAGATAAAGAGACAAGTATTGCAACAGCAATTGATAATGATAAAGATCAATTATTCGTTGCGTTAAAGATCTCGGATATGGTTTCTATCACAAGGATTATGGGATTGGGAATGAATTTGTTTATTGACCTGAAAGGAAAGCATAAAGAATCTACAACCATTGAATTTCCTATAAAAGCCTCAGCAGCACAAGTAATGGAGTTTGTAAGTAAATTCAAAGATGGAAATGGGAAAAAGATAGATGTTGATGATGCCACAATAAAGAACCAATTTTTATCAAGAATGGTCATCATGAAAACCGCAGGATTAGTTGGACTGGATGAAGAAAAAATATACGGATTAATCAACAATAATGGGTTAACGGTTGCCTATTCGATAGATGAAAATACAAACACACTTTATATTGAGTATGCTATCCCATTTCAATTATTAGATGCTACAATAATTTCTTTGACAGGAAAAAAAATAAGTGTGGGCTTAAAATTAAATGTACCTGACATTTCAGCGATGCAGCAACGTACTGTTACATCAACAGAAATCGTATCAGGGGGACCGGGCGGAAGATTAAGTACAGGAAGAGCCAGTAGTTTAATAGAGCCACCAGGTTCTACCATGAGCACCCCGAGAAGCCCTATTAAGGAAATTTATATCTGGAACAAATACGACATGAAATTTTAAAACAGTCTTGCATTGAATAAAAATAAAAAAATAATTATAGCGATAGCACATCTGGCAACATGGATCTGCTTCTTTTTGCTGCCTTATATTTTTTTCCCCCAATCAAAAGATATCCCGTTCGACATCAGCAAATACATCATTATCCTTCTCATCATCATTAATCTTTTTTTATTGGGATTTTATTATCTCAATACATTGATATTAATTCCGCTGTTATTGTTTAAAAGAAAATGGCTTTTATATCTTTTATGCGTTGTTGCCTGTTTTGTGGCTTTCTTTTATGTACCCAAAGAAGTGGCGCATTGGATCACAGGTAATGATGAAGAAACCATTCGTCAGGAAATTGCACAGCAACATCGAGCTGAAAGAGAAAAAGCAAAATTACTTCCTGCTGACAGCAGCAAACAAAGCGCCATTACTCACAGGCCTCCAATCTACAAACGAAACAGTGATTTCAGGTATTTTCCGGGTTCTTACGCAGTGTTCATACTTGTATTTGCAGTAGGCACTTGTTTATCTGTGATGACCGAATGGAAAAAGATAGAAGATCATAAAGAGCAGATAGAACGTGAAAAAATTAATACAGAGCTTTCCTTCCTGAAATCGCAGATCAATCCGCATTTCTTTTTTAATACATTGAATAATATTTATTCACTTGCCATAACAGGAAGTGCACAAACTGCCAATGCCGTAATGAAACTGTCTTCCATCATTCGGTATGTTTTGACAGACACACAAAACAACAGTGTATCATTACAAAGCGAAGTAGATTTCATAAAAAATTATATCGAACTTCAGCAAGTAAGGCTTACAGACAAGGTGAAAGTTGATTTTATCACCGAAGGTGATTTAGAGAATAAACAAATTGCGCCTTTATTGTTTATCCCTTTTATTGAAAATGCTTTTAAATACGGGATCAGCACCAAAGATGCTTCGGCCATTGAAATAAAGCTATTCGCAAAAACAAAATCTGTTTCTTTTTCAGTGATCAACAGAATCGTGAAAACCGAAAACGCAATAAAAGACACAACAGGCATAGGGATCAATAATGTAAAAAGGAGATTGGAATTATTGTATCCGCAGAAACACAAATTGGAAGTTGCTGAAAATAATAATCAGTTCATTGTTCATTTAGATATTGACTTAGTATGATGAAATGTATAGCGATAGATGATGAGCCTCTTGCACTTCAGATAATGACGAAGTATTGTGAGAAGATACCTTTTTTGCAGTTGGCTAAAGTATTTACCAACCCCGATGAAGCAAAAGATTATCTGCAGGAGAACAGTATTGACCTGATCTTTCTTGATATTCAAATGCCGGATATTAACGGCATGCAATTTTATAAAAATCTGAGTGTAAAACCTTTGGTGATATTTACCACTGCATTTAAAGATTATGCCGCTGAAGGATTTAACGTTGATGCGATTGATTATTTATTGAAACCTTTTGAATACGACCGTTTCTTAAAAGCCGTGTACAAAGCAAATGAATACATGGAATTTTTATCCTCACAGGAATTACAATTGAATTCTTTGTATGTGAAAGTGAATTATGAAATGATGAAGATCAATTTAAAAGACATTGAACTCATCGAAGCATTGGACGATTACATCAAAATTTATATCAAACCCTCTCCTGTTCTTACTTTGATGACATTAAAAGCGATGCTTGAAAAATTACCTTCGAAAGAGTTTGCAAGAATTCATCGTTCTTATATTGTTCCTTTAAGCAAAGTGGAAAAATTCAGCAAGAATAAAATAACCGTTGCAGGAAAAGAAGTTCCCATCGGCAGCAGTTATGCTGATGTATATGACAGATTGATCAGTTTTTCAAAGATTTAATCCCCCCTCGCTGTGATGTTGAATAAACAAAAGGAGCTTATTTCTAAGCTCCTTTCATTGTATTATCAAAACTAATTTATACTCTTTCCGGCTCTAATGCCCAATGTTCGGGTGAACGCCATAAAGCAGAAAGTAATAATTCTCTCATGAAATAAAATTCTTTAGGAAGACGGTCATACAGTTTTGCAAACAATTCTTCATGACCCAACAATTCCTGTTTCCAAGGTTCTCTGTCAACAGTCATGATCTTAGCAAAATCTTCTCTTGAAAAATCCTCAATGCCTGTCCAGTCCATATCTTCATAACGCGGCATCCAGCCAATAGGTGATTCAACTGCGGATGCACCTCCATGCACACGTTGAACGATCCATTTCAATACACGCATATTTTCTCCAAAGCCCGGCCACAAGAATTTACCGTTCTCATCTTTTCTGAACCAATTCACATTAAAGATACGTGGGGCATTAGGAAGGTTACGGCCAAATTGTAACCAATGATTTACATAATCACCCATGTGATATCCCATGAAAGGCAACATGGCAAAAGGATCGCGGCGAACCACACCAACTTGTCCAAATGCAGCAGCAGTCGTTTCAGAACCCATGGTTGCGGCAGAATACACACCGAAATTCCAATTGAATGTTTGAGAAACCAATGGAACAGCAGTGCTGCGTCGACCACCAAATACAAAAGCTTCAACAGGAACACCATTCACATTATCCCATTCAGGATCAATAGCAGGGTTTTGATATGCAGGTGCGGTAAACCTTGAATTAGGATGCGCTGCAGGCTGACCACTTTTTGGATCATACGGTTTGCCTTTCCAATCAGTTAATCCTTCAGGAATTTCTTTGGTCAATCCTTCCCACCAAACATCTTTATCTTTTGTGATCGCAACATTGGTAAAAATGGTATTGGCTCTAATGCTTTCAATTGCATTAGCATTTGTTTTGCTGTTTGTTCCGGGAGCAACGCCAAAATATCCTGCTTCAGGATTGATGGCATACAAACGGCCGTCTTCTCCTTTATGAATCCATGCAATATCATCCCCTACTGTTGTTACTTTCCAATTATCCATTCCTTTAGAAGGTATCATCATGGAGAAATTTGTCTTGCCGCATGCACTAGGAAATGCAGCTGCAACATAAGTCTTCTCTTTTTCTGGAGATTCAACTCCGAGTATCAACATATGTTCGGCCAACCAACCTTCTTCTTTGCCCATTACCGATGCAATTCGCAATGCGAAACATTTTTTACCCATCAATGCATTTCCGCCATAACCGCTTCCATAAGAAATGATCAATCTTTCTTCAGGGAAATGTGTGATATATTTTGTTGTTGGATTACAAGGCCATGTAACATCTTTCTTTCCCTGGTCTAAAGGAGCACCGATCGTATGCAAACATCTTACATATTCTTTCTTTTGAAGAAAAGGCAAGATATCTTCACCCATTCTTGTCATGATGCGCATATTCACAACCACATATTCTGAATCGGTTAACTGAACACCA
>CAIVCF010000048.1 GCA_903904335.1 uncultured Chitinophagaceae bacterium
CCACTAAAATAGCAGTGTCAGAAAAATTTCTAAGGGCAGTATGTAATACAGATCTTTGTTCAGTTTCATTGATCTTCAAACCGGCAAACATATCATGTATGGAATCCTTTACATGAGATTCTTCAGCCAATTGCATTAAAAGCTGCAGTGTTTTTTGATTGATGATATTTTTTGAATAATCAAAGAGAATATCTTCCAGATTGATAGAGAATTTTTGAAAACGTTCTTTATCTGCCGCAAAAAGATCTCGCATTTGCTTTCGGCTCATTTCTTCTTCAAAATGCTTTTTCAATAATAGCCATGCCTGTGTATTCGTAGGATTAATTTTCGGTAACATGATCTGAGTTGTTTTATAAGGTTTGGATTATTTGAATGGTTTTTTCCACCATTTCTTTTGTAATGTCTAAATGAACGACGATTCGTATCTGAGTGGGGGAGATGGCAATAGTGATGATATTGTTCTCCTTTAATTTCTCCGATAGCTGTTTGGCAGTGAATCTGCCTTTTACTTCAAATATGATGATGTTTGTTTCAACCGGTAACATTTCTCCGGTAAAATCTTTTTCCAGCAATGCTTGCGCTATCAGGTTTGCATATTGATGGTCTTCTTTCAATCTGGTTATATTATTTTCCAAAGCATAAATACCTGCGGCTGCAAGAATACCGGCCTGTCTCATTCCGCCCCCGAATACTTTTCTGATCCTTCTGGCTTTTTGGATGAATGCAGTATTTCCCACTAAAACACTTCCAACAGGAGCGCCCAATCCTTTGCTCAGGCAAACTGAAATGGAATCAAAAACAGTACCGTATTGTTGGGGAGTCTCATTCTTGGCAACTATTGCATTGAACAATCTGGCACCATCCAAATGAAGCTTCATGTTATTTTGCAGGCAAACCTGCTTAATTCGTTCTATTTCAGAAAAATCGTAACAACTTCCTCCGCCACGATTAGCCGTATTTTCTAAAGAAACCAGTGTAGATAAAGGCTTATGAATATCAGTTGGGTTAATGGAAACTTTCACTTGTTCAGCAGTAATTCGGCCTCGGTCACCCTCGATCAAACGGACAGAGCAGCCACTATTGAATGCAATACCCCCACCTTCGTACTGATAAATATGGGAGAGTTTATCGCAGATCACTTCATCACCGGGCTGTGTATGCACTTTGATGGCGATCTGGTTGGTCATCGTACCGCTTGCACAAAATAATCCCGCTTCTTTTCCAAATAATTCAGCAGTAATGGATTCTAATCGATTAACGGAAGGGTCTTCGCCGAAAACATCGTCGCCCAGAGGAGCCGAAAACATAGTTTCCAGCATGGATTTGGATGGACATGTGACCGTATCTGAACGAAAATCTATGGTAGCTTGCTTCATGGCGCTAAGATAAAGCGGAATTATTTATTAGGTATGAGTGGGGATAATTGTAGATACAAAACAATACTATGTGCATAAGGCTTATATACGCTTTATATTATATAAGGAGTATATAGCAAGTATCTAGGGAGTATCTACGAAGTATGCGCCAACCTGTCAGGACTGTCTCTTAGCGATAAATCGGAATAAAACAGTGAGTTTTCAACAATGTGTGTAATAAAACCGTTAAAAACTACCTGATTCGACTGTTTTGACGTAACTTTGCACACCTTAATTTGAGGCAAGTTATTTTAACGCTTTCTGTTGCAACACAAATACAACTTTTTGCGTCTTAATACGTTAGTAAATTATCAGTAACCATACACTATGAGGCAGCTCAAAATCGCAACACAGATCACCAACAGAGATTCTCAGGCCGTTGAAAAATATCTGCAGGAAATTTCTAAGATACCCATGATCACTCCGGAAGAGGAAACGACCCTTGCTCAGAAGATCAAGATGGGTAATCAGCGTGCTTTGGACAAATTGGTTCAGGCCAATTTGCGTTTTGTGGTGTCCGTTGCCAAGCAATACCAACATCAGGGGCTTTCTTTGAGTGATCTGATTAATGAAGGAAATCTTGGGCTGATCAAGGCTGCACAACGTTTTGATGAAACAAAAGGGTTTAAATTCATCTCTTACGCGGTTTGGTGGATCCGTCAGTCTATTTTACAGGCTTTGGCTGAACAGGGCAGATTGGTTCGTCTTCCTCAAAATAAGATCGGTACCTACAATAAAGCTAATAAAGCCTATATGGCTTTTGAGCAGGAACATGAGCGTGAACCTTCAACAGAAGAATTGAGTGAGATATTGGAAATGAGCGAAACAGAGATCAACAATATTTTCCAAAGTAATACCCGTCACACTTCATTAGACGCTCCGGTTCACGAAGCAGAAGATGTTGCCATGGGTGATCTGTTGGAAGGCAGTGATGATACGGATGAAGATGTGATGAAAGATTCTTTGAGAGAAGAAATACGCCGTGTATTAAAATCATTGAGCCCGAGAGAAGCAGAAATTGTAAATGCTTATTTTGGATTGGATGGCGAGAACGGCGTAACGATCGAGCAGATCGGCATGAAATACGATCTGACAAAAGAAAGAATTCGTCAAATTAAGGAAAGAGCCATCAAGCGTTTGCAAAAAGCAAGATACAGCAATGCTTTAAAAGCATATTTGGGATAGCAGGTTACAAAAAAGGAAAAGTTATAAAAAAACCCTTTGATGCAAATCGAAGGGTTTTTTAATGTGGTTTCATCTCTGTATCACCTGACTGTTATTTCATTCTTACCTTTTTGCTGATTTCTTCGGGGGTTCTTCGTAACCACCCGAACAAAATAGATAGCAGGTAGCAGGAGATCACGAAGGAATTACGAAGAAATGGATAATAAAAGGAAGATAATGTGCATAATATCAACGTAACGGAATCATAGTATTCCTATTTTTGAATGTATAAAGTGAAATTTAAAATATGTCGAACGCAACAACAGAAAAAGTGCATGTATTAATCATAGGATCAGGTCCTGCAGGATATACTGCTGCCATTTACGCAGCACGTGCCAATATGAAACCTGTTTTGTATCAGGGCATTCAGCCGGGCGGACAATTAACTATTACCACAGAAGTAGAAAATTATCCGGGCTATCCTGACGGGATCCAGGGACCAGAAATGATGGTTCATTTTGAAAAGCAAGCAGCGAGAATGGGCGCAGATATTCGTTATGGATTAGCAACCAAAGTTGATTTTTCAAAGCAACCTTATCAAGTGGAGATCGATGAAGAAAAATGGATCGAAGCAGATGCAGTGATCATCTCAACGGGCGCATCAGCGAAATGGTTGGGCATTGAAAGTGAACAACGCTTAAATGGTTTTGGTGTAAGTGCTTGCGCTGTCTGCGATGGCTTTTTCTTTCGTGGAAAAGAAGTGGCCATTGTTGGTGCAGGCGATACTGCAGCAGAAGAAGCGATGTACTTGGCAAAACTCTGCACTAATGTACACATGATCGTAAGAAGGGATCAGATGCGTGCCAGCAAAGTAATGCAAGATAGAGTGATCAATACTCCTAATATTAAGATCTATTGGGATAGTGTAACAGATGAAATTGTAGGTGAGAATAAAGTGGAAGCTGTAAAAATTAAGAATACTAAAACAAACAATGTACAACAAGTTCCGATCAGCGGTTTTTTTGTAGCCATTGGACATCAACCCAACAGCGATATTTTTAAAGGATGGATCGATATGGATGAAACAGGATACATTAAAACGATTCCCGGAACATCGAAAACAAATGTGGAGGGAGTTTTCGCAGCAGGGGATGTACAAGATAAGAATTATCGTCAGGCAGTGACAGCTGCAGGAAGCGGTTGTATGGCTGCTTTGGATGCGGAAAGATATTTAAGTGCCAAAGGGATTGTGTAAGAAAGTCAACATGCAAAAAATGGGTTAAAAAACGGTGGTCTAATATGCTGCCGTTTTTTTAGTTTTATGCCTTACAATTAAAAAAACAATTTTATGGCAAAAGCTAAGATCATTCCCATCAACAAAAAAGGCGGGGAGAAGATTGATTTCAAAACCGCGGATTCAGGAATCAAAAAATACTGGGACCTTGTAAATAAAGACCAGGTCAAGAGATCACATTTCCCGAAATCATGGTCGTTCGACCTGCATAAGGTAAAAGCATATTTAGATGAAGTGGAAGCAGAATTTGCAAGATTGAATATTCCTTACAGCGAAAGAAAAATTGCTTTGTTACCTGCATTCTTAGCCGACAAAGAAACGTTTTCAGTTATTATCACACCTTCCATTACCGATGCAGATGGCAGACATCAGTATCAATTCAATCAACCAAAAGGGAGATCTAAAAAATTAGCTGTGGCTGCTACTACAGATTGGACGTTGGATGGATTAAATTGGAGCGAAACAAATCCTCCGCCACCTATACAATAAATTATTATTAAAAGCCATTTCATCATAAAAACATGCAAATAGCCAATATAGCAGAAATATGTGCTTGCATTATTTCTGCTTTTTATTACAATAAAATAAAGAACTCATTTTTAAAATGGCTTCCTCTTTATCTATTATATGTATCAGCCTTTGATTTTTTTATTCATTATACAGTTCCTTCTCCAAGAATCAATGCACTGATTTACTTCTCGATTACAATGCTCAGTATTATTTTTTATAACAATTGCTTTTACAAATTATTTCAACACATAAAAAAGATACAGAATTTAATCATTATACTTTCTTCGCTTTTATTTTTGGCAGGATTTCTTTTATTTTTTTCGGCTGAAACATTTCAAAGAAATTCTTATTACCTCCTTATTGTAGTGGGCATTGAAGTGTCTGCGATTGCTTGTATTTACCTATATAACCTTTTTTTAAGTGATGATCTACAAGTGTTATTGATTAAACAATCCGGCTTTTGGATGTCGGCAGGCGTTTTGTTATTCTTCTCTGGTATTTGTTTTACGTTTGCCATTTCTCCAATTGCCATCAAATACAATTTAAAGATATTTGATACCTATTTAGTATGGTTCATCCCAAGAACATTAAGTGTTATTTTGTATTCCAGTTTGACGGTAGCAGTAGTTTTATATAAGCCCAAACCTAAAAATAATATTGAGCACGGCAGATAATTTAATTGCATTTAAAAAAAATGAATAGTAAGATTATTTTTTAAAATGTATTTTCATTATCTGATATACTATCTCTTATGGGAACTACAAATCAAGATATACTGATAGCCATTTTAGTTGGCATTGTGTTTATCTTTTTATTTTGTAGCCTGATGATCATGGTGTTGATCAACTTTGTCCGGCGTAAAAGAAAGATATTACTCGAAAAACAGGAAAGGGAAGCCGCCTTTCAGCAGCAATTGCTACAGGTACAAATTGAAATGCAGGAAAACACGTTAAAGACCATCAGTCAGGAGATACACGATAATGTAGGACAGGTGTTAAGCCTTGCCAAGATGAACCTCAGTATCCTTACCTTAAAAGATAAGTCCAATGAAAAATTAGAAGACATCAAAGAATTGGTGGGTAAAGCCATTGTTGACCTTCGTGCATTAAGTACCGGTTATTACGGACAGGGATTAGAGGATGATACAGGTTTGATCAAAGCCATCAGAAGAGAAATCAAACGGTTAGAAAAAACAGAATTATTCTCCATACATTTTACAACTGAGATAGCAGAAATAGAGTTGGAAAAAAATAAGGCTATTTTTTTATACAGGATGATACAGGAAATTTTCAATAATATTTTAAAACATTCGGAAGCAAAAAATATAAACATTGCTATCTTTCAGCAAAAAGACACTATCCATATTAAGATCGCAGATGACGGAAAAGGTTTCGATAAAACGGATTCGTCATTTAAAGCAGGCATCGGACTAAACAGTTTACAACAAAGGGCAGCAATAATGGGTGCTGAACTTATTATGGAAAGCAGTATCAATAAAGGAACATCTGTTGAACTCATATTTCAGTAACTATGATTAAGGTAGCTTTAGTAGATGATCATGTTATTTTGCGTAAAAGCCTTGCCATATTGATTGGCATGTTGCAGGGTTTTGAAATTGTTTCAGAAGCAGGTAACGGTAAAGAATTCATTGATCAGTTAGATAAAAACAAACTCCCGGATATTGTGTTGATGGATATCACTATGCCTGTAATGGATGGCGTAGAAACGACAAAGTGGTTGAAACAAAATAAGTACAAAATAAAAGTGATCGCATTAAGTATGATCAAAAATGAGTTGGTCATCATCCGCATGCTGAAGAACGGTGCAAGAGGATATATTTTAAAAGATTGCGAACCTGAAGAATTGCAGACAGCCTTATTGGATGTATATCATAAGGGATATTATTTCAATGAATTCGTAACCCCGCAACTGCAAACGGAATCTGAAGATGAAAAAGCAGTCATTAAACAAATGGTGAACGAAAGGGAATTAGAATTTTTACGTTTGGTGTGCACCGAAAAGAGCTATAAAGAGATTGCTGATGATATGGCATCAAGCCCCAGAACCATTGATGGATACAGGGATGCGCTTTTCCGTAAACTGAATGTCAGCACCCGTGTCGGCTTGGTCTTGTATGCATTGAAAAATGATCTGGTACGTGTTTAATTTGTTTCTTCCAATAAAAAAGTTGCCTCACCATACAACATGAATATTTGTTAGAACGAAATCTGTCAGATGATTTTTGGATGATACGTTTGGTGGAAGGTAACCCTGCTCTCAGACAGAAAAGAAAAAAATAAAGTTTGTTCAAAAAACGAAAATGGTTGTTGATAAATTAACAACCATTTCTTTCCAATAAAAGCAGCAAAATTAACTGCTTGCTTATCTTTGTTATATGCTGTCAATACATCTGCACCATTTGAGGTTTCATGCTCATCACGGATTATACAAAGAAGAAAAGATTGTAGGTAATGAGTTTGAAGTGGAGGTTACCGTAAAATATTATCCTCCTGAAATACCTGTGATTGAAATTCATCAAACGATCGATTATGCTTCTATCTATAAATTAGTGGATGAAAGAATGAAACAACCCGTTGATCTGTTGGAAACATTTGTTTCCGATACTGCATTGGGTATTTTGCATCAATTCAAATTGGCGGAAGAGGTTAATATTTCAATCAAAAAAATGCACCCCCCGCTTCTTAATTTTGAAGGCAATGTGGGTGTAAGCTTTGAAGTAAAAAGAAGCGAACTCATCAGTAAATAATTTGCATTTATTGTAGCAACCAAATTCTGCGATGAAAAAAATATTCCCTTTTTTATTTTTATTGATCAATTATAATGTGATGGCACAGGATACAAACCTGTTGTTGAAAGAAGCGGATAACTTTGAACATCAGTTTAAAGAAGAAGAAGCGCTGAATAAATACAAACAAGTATTAACAGTTGACGGTAATAATGTAAAAGCATTGGTAAAAGCAGCTGAATTAAGTTGTACGACAGGAGAGCGGTTGATCAATAAAAACGATAAACGGATTTATTTTGAATCTGCTTTGGCATTTGCTCAAAGAGCAGTTGCATCAGATAGTAATAATGCGGATGCCTATTGTGCAAGGGCTACAGCATGTGCTAAAATGACGAAGATCGAAACGGATAACAAAAAAATGATTGCCTTTGTACGTGATATTAAAATAAATGCAGACAAAGCTTTACAGATAAATCCCAATCATGCCAAAGCAAACTTTATTGAAGGCAAATGGCATTACGAAATGGTTACCTTAAATTGGGCAAAACGGTTAGCCGTAAAAGCCATGTATGGAGGATTGCCTGAGGCTGATATGGATAAAGCCATTTTGTATCTTGAAAAAAGCCGAAGCATTGATCCTTATTATGTTTTGAACGGATTAACATTGGCAAAAGCATATAAAGACAATAACAGGCCGGCACAAACGATTGAAGTATTAAAGCGGGTGGTTAAAATGCCTACAAGAACTTTTGATGATACAGCATTGAAAGAAGAAGCACAAAAAATGTTACAAGACTTAGAATAATAAATTATGGAATTACAAGAACTTTTTCAACAAGCGGCAGCAAACAGTAAAAGCTTATCAGCCAAACCTGATAATGAAACATTATTGAAATTGTATTCTTTGTACAAACAGGGAACAGAAGGCGATAATAACAGTGAAGCACCATCCAATCCATTTGATTTTGTTGCCAAAGCAAAATATAGTGCTTGGGAAGAACTGAAAGGAACTTCAAAAGAAGCAGCCATGCAACAGTATATTGATCTTGTAAATAAATTAAGGGGATAACTGAGCAATGATAATAAGTTAATGATTGACCCCCTCTGAGCCTGCCTGTCGGGCAGACAGGGCTCTCGAAGCCTGCCCGACTGAGTCATTCAGGCGGGGCTGATTTAAATATCGTTTCACAAAACCATGGTTCGAGTGCCTCACCATGACATTGGTCGAAGGCTTAGATTCTCTTTTTTTTCCACCTTCCGCTTTTTATATACCAATAAGATGGAATAAAAGTACATGTCCAATAAACCCATTCGCTTCCCCAGCCAATGGTGATGGGCAATTTCAGTCTTTCCAACACTATATAAACATAGATGCAGTAAATGATAATCGTGAAAGCTTCAATCAGCAAGTTCACTTTTGAATTGCCTGTACCGGTAACAGCGTTGAGCCAGATCGTGGAAACCGACATCAGCACCAATGCGCCTGAAACGACACGCAACACAGGAATGGCTGATTGAATGAAATCCTCACCCTGTCCATACACAGATAAAAAAATATGCGGAAAAAGATTAACTGTTATAGCAACTGTTATTGAGAAAAGCAAAGATAATTTCATGATCTTATGGATCAGTTCAATCACACGTTCATGCAATCCCTGTCCGATCACATTACTCACCATCGTACTTGTTGTTGCAGCAAAAGCCCAGGTAAAACATCCAAAAAAACCAAAAATGTTTCTCATGGTATTTGAAACAGCAAGATCTCTTGTGCCGTGATGTTCGATCAGGATATAAAAAAATTCCCAACTAATGATGCTGATGGCATGTTGTGCGATCAGTGGCGAAGATTGTTTTAATATCAGTTTTGTATTGCCCGAATCATAACTGAAATTTTTAAATAAGTGCAGTTGTTTGCCAATGCCTTTATAATGGATCACTAAAAAAATAACAAAGAGTCCTGTAAACTCTGCAATTACAGAAGCATACGCTGCTCCGTTAAAACCCAATGCAGGTAATCCAAATTTTCCATAGATCAATCCATAATCCAAAATAATATTGGCAAGAGATTCAGATGCTGTTCCGATGATGAGATATTTACTTTGATTGGTTCCCACCAATAATGCATTGCGCATTTGATATAGATACAAAAAAAGTAAGCCCATGATCCTGATATTCAAAAAACGGATTGCCATCAGCAAAACCTTCTCATCATGAATCGACCACCGTAAAATAACAGGTGCAAGAAACCAGGTGATCAACATTCCTGTAATGGCTAAAGCAATAGCAATTCTGATTCCTTGTGAAAAAAGGCTGCCGATCTCATCAACCCTGTTTTCACCGGCACGTCGGGAGATGAGTGCCTGCAAACCATTATTCAACCCTATTCCGATCACAGCAAAAATGAGGTAATAAACGCCTGTAATGCCCGCTACAGCTAAAGATTGCTGACCTAAGCCTCCCAGAAAAATATTATTGATGATGAAGTTTATCTGCGGCACCACAATAGCAGCTGCAATAGGTAAAGCTATCTTCAGTATTTGTTTGTTACTGATGATAACACGCAGATCGGCATGTTTGGCTGTTTGGTTCATAAAAAGGCTGCAAATCTAAGCATTTGGCATCTGCATAAAACTCTTTCGTCAGAGACAATAATTTTTTATCATTGCATCGTTATATTTGAGGAATGGTTCAGAAACAAATCAGCATTTACGGAGAGTTAGAAACGGAAGCGCCCTTCAACAGTGATCAATTGGTGATGGAAGTTGGCAATTCGCATATTGCATTGATGGTTAAATACTCAGGAAAAAAATATGTAGGCACTTTTGAACTATTTCAATTCGACAGTGCATTGATGGAATGGTATGATATCTTTCAGCAGGTGCGGACAGAATCCATCATTTTGGACAGAAGTTATAATGATTCACGTATATTTTTTAACCTGAATGAAGCGGTTGTAATTCCTGCCAATGCTTTCAATACTTCTGCTGCAGAAGCCTATTTAACTGCAATCCATGGTGACAGTACACAACATATTGTGAAATACGACAACGTCAATGTTGCTGAAGGATTGGTAAATATTTATCGTGTAAAAAGGCAGATGAATGATATGGTGAACAGTAATCTGATGATGGTTACTCCAAGGCATATTTATTCTAAGGTGTTGGAAAATACACTTAACAGTAATGAAGTATCAAATGGTGTTTTTCTGAAATTACAGTTTTACTATAACCTGATACTGGTGGTCTTGATCAAAGACGGAAAATTATTTTTAGTTCAATCTTACACTTATCAAACTGCTGATGATGTATTATATTATTTGCTGAACATTGCAGAACAATTCCAACTTTCAACCACAGAAACAAAAGTAGAAATATCAGGTATCATTGATGTAAAATCACATGAATTTGATTACATTGAAAAACTATTTAAGAAAATAAGCTTCTCCGATTTAAAAGCAGATAATCTATTTCAAAATTTTACAGGAGAGTATCCGCCGCATTATTTCACTCCGTTTTTGAACCTTACTGTATGAGAATCATTTCAGGAAAATGGGGAGGTAGACGAATATCGCCACCTTCCAATATGCCGCATACAAGGCCTACGACCGATATAGCAAAAGAAGGATTATTCAACATATTGCAAAACAGGATTGATTTTTCAGGTATTAAAACATTGGATCTTTTTGGCGGAACAGGCTGTATCAGTTACGAATTGGCATCGCGTGGTGCAGGTGATGTAACTATTGTTGAAAAAGATCCTGCCATGTATTCATTCATCAAAAAAAATGCAGAAGCGTTTGGAATGGAGAACTGCAAATTGCTGAGGATGGATGTGTTCAGTTTTTTAAATACCTGTTCAGATTCATTCGATTTTATTTTTGCAGGTCCACCTTATGCATTAGGTCCGATTGATGAGTTGCCCAAGATCATTGTTCAGAAAAAAATGATCAATCCCGGTGCCTATTTTGTTTTAGAACATACGCCGAGAAATAAATACGAAAGTTTTGAAGGCTTTAGCTTTGTACGGAATTACGGGACTACTTTATTTTCTTTTTTCACCAATGTAATGTGAATGAATAAGAAAGAATTAAGAAGTTTATATAAAGAAAAACGAAAAAATATTTCTCCGAAAGATAAATTGATTTGGGACGATCTTTTATTGATACAATTTCAAAAGTTTGATCTCAGTAATATTCATACTGTTTCTTCTTATTGGCCGATAGAAGAAATGAATGAGCCAAATACACATTTATTTTCCCGCTATTTACAATTCATGATTCCTGACATTCAAGTAGCCTATCCTGTAAGTGATTTTGAAACAGGTGAAATGAAAATAATGTTGACAGATGAAAAAACAAATTTCCATATCAATGATTTAGGGATTGCAGAACCGGAAAATGGGATTGAAATAAATGCCGGGGAAATTGATCTTGTTATTATACCAATGCTGATATGTGATCGGTCAGGGAACAGAATCGGCTTTGGCAAAGGGTTCTACGACAGGTTCCTGAAGAATTGCAGTGATCATGTTGTAAAAATAGCATTTTCATATTTTGATCCGGTTGACAAAATTGATGATGTTTCTGCTTTTGATGTACCTTTAAATTTCTGCATCACCCCTCAGCATATTTATGAATTTTAATAATTTTTTTCTTAAATCATTCCGCATATTATTACTGCCGTTTGCTTTAGTGTATGGCTTGATCGTAATGCTGCGTAATTGGTTATACGATAAAAAATATATCACTTCATATGAATTTAATTTTCCGATCATTTGCGTTGGGAATATTGCAGTTGGCGGAACAGGCAAATCACCGATGGTAGAATATCTGTTAGCATTATTGCATACTCAATTTCATATAGCAACATTGAGCCGCGGCTATAAAAGAAAAACAAAAGGATATGTATTGGCCAATCAGAATACAACTGCCTTAGACATTGGCGATGAACCGATGCAGTTTCACTTAAAATTTCCTGATGTGGCTGTGGCAGCAGGAGAAAAAAGGGTTTTGGCAATTCCTGAATTATTGCAGGACCACCCAAAATTAGAAGCGATTATTTTAGATGATGCATTTCAACACAGGGCAGTAGAAGCAGGATTGAATATTTTACTCACTGAATACAATAATCTTTATGTAAGAGATTTTTTTCTGCCGACCGGTGATTTACGTGATGAATGGGCATCGGCAAAACGAAGTGATATCATTATTGTAACGAAATGCCCGGCTGATCTTTCAACTGATCAAAAACAAAGGCTGATTAGGCGTATTCATCCACTTACAACACAAAAAATATTTTTTACAACAATTGAATACGGAACACCGTATCACATCATTTCATCTGCAACAAGAAATGTAACTCAAAAAGATGAAGTGTTGTTGGTATGCGGTATTGCCAATCCAAAACCTTTGAAAGAATATTTATTACAAAACGCCAATACCTATTATCAGAAAGATTATCCTGACCATTATATCTTTTCAATTGATGATTTGAACGAGATAAAAACAACATTTCAGGATATTGATGCAGAAAATAAATTTATTCTTACTACTGAAAAAGATGCAGTACGACTTACAAAATTCAAAGATGAATTGCAGGATATTCCATTATTTGTTATCCCGATCAGGCACCGGTTTCTGTTTGATGAAAGTGAACAATTTAATACTGCAGTTATTTCTTTTATCAGGAACTTTAAATTCATCCCAACACCATGAGTAAACATAAAAAGGAAAAACGTCACCAACAGAAACATACACAGGCAGTTACTGTGAAAGGTCAACTCGAAGTAACCAGGAGCGGTATAGGTTATGTTGTGATCAGCGATGGCAGTGGAGATATATTGGTGCGCCAAGGTGATTTTAATACTGCATTGCATGGTGATACGGTTAGAGTTAAAGTGATCAAAGAAAATGCAGGTACCAGAAAAAAGGAAGGGCGGATAACAGAAGTGATTTCTAGAAAACAAACTGAATTTACAGGGCATATTCAGCTGGCCACCAACTTTGCATTTTTTATTCCGGATACTGATAAACCAATGCCCGATCTATTTATTCCCTTAAATAAACTGAAAGGCGCAAAAAATAAAGAACGTGTTGTTGCAAGATTAGTGCAATGGGAAAAAGGCGATAAAAAACCGGTTGGAGAAATTATCAGCATCATGAAACCGGAGGATGAAAATGATGCATCCATGAAAGGGATATTGGCTGAAGCCGGTTTCCCGCTTTCATTTGAAACTGAAGTTTTACAGCAGGCAATGCAATTACTAACTGTTTTGGATAAGGATGAGATTGCCAAACGAAAAGATTGCAGAAAGATACTCACATTCACCATCGATCCTGTAGACGCAAAAGATTTTGATGATGCCATCTCCATACAAAAAATAAGAAATGACTTATATGAAATAGGTGTTCATATCGCCGATGTAAGTTATTATGTTCATCCTGACACTTTATTGGATGAGGAAGGATACAAACGTGCCACTTCAGTTTATTTGCCGGACAGGGTAAATCCTATGTTACCTGAAAAAATTTCTAATGAATTATGTTCGCTTCGTCCTAAAGAAGATAAGTTCACTTTCTCTGCAATTTTTCAAATGAATAGTAAAGGGGAAGTGAAAGAACATTGGTTGGGAAAGACAGTTATTCATTCAGACCATCGTTATACTTATGAAGATGTGCAACAGATCATCGAAGAAAAAGATGGATTATATAAAGAAGAAGTTTTTTTACTCAATGATATTGCACAACGTTTGCGTAAACAACGTTTCAGCAAAGGTGCTATTAATTTTTCTTCTCAGGAAGTTCGGTTTAAATTAGATGAGAAAGGTGCACCCATCGGTATTGTAGTGAAGGAAAGTAAAGAAGCGCATCAACTCATAGAAGAGTTTATGTTGCTCGCCAATAAAACAGTTGCAGAAGACATTGGCAAAATAGAGATCAATCATAAAGAGATCCCGTTTCCTTATCGTGTGCATGATCAACCCAATGAAGATAAGTTAGCACCATTCATTATTTATGCAAGAAAGTACGGGCACAAATTTGATATCTCATCTCCCGAAAAAATAGCCCATAGTTTTAATCAAATGCTGGCTGATGCAAAAGGAAAACCGGAACAACATGTGTTGGAACAACTCGGCATCAGAACAATGGCCAAAGCTGTTTATACAACCAATAATATAGGTCATTATGGTTTAGCTTTCGAACATTATTGTCATTTTACTTCACCTATTCGTCGTTATCCCGATATACTTGTCCATCGTGTGTTGCAATCAGTGTTGGAAGGTAAACCCATCATCGATAAAAAGATTGAAGAAAAGTGTAAACATTGCAGCGAAAGAGAAAGAGCGGCCATGGAATGTGAACGTGCAGGTAATAAATACAAACAGGTTGAATTTTTGAAAGGTCATTTGGGTGAAGTATTTGAAGGTGTGGTAAGCGGTGTAGCCAATTTCGGTTTCTGGGTTGAAACAGTGGAACATAAATGTGAAGGATTGGTAACTGTAGTTAGTCTTAGTGATTATGATGAATTCAGATTAGTAGAAAGTGATTATTGTTTGGTGGGAAGAAGAAGCGGACGCCAGTTTAAAATGGGAGATAAGCTTTGGATAAAAGTGGTGGCTGCTAATTTGGAAAAACGCCAATTGGATTATGAATGGGTGATCGATGCCGGCAAAGAAACAGATAGTGATGAAAAAATAGGGTTTAAAAAGAAAGATAAAAAACGAAAAAAATAAATACCTTAATGCAGAAATTTTCCTAACGATTAAAACTTTATCTGAATGATTTCGTCAAAACTAATGATCACAGCAGGTTTATTTGTAAGCCTTGCAGCATCTGCACAACAAAAAATAAACCCTTCAGATTCTGCTGCCAAAACAGAAGTATGGGCACCTGTTCCGAAAATCGTTACTCCCGCAATGAATGGAAGCAATGCGCCATCTGATGCCATTGTTTTATTTGATGGTACTAATTTGGATGAATGGGTAAGCACAAACAATATCAAAGCAAATGCAAAATGGAAAGTGGCTGATGGAATATTGACCGTTGATAAAACAACGGGAAATATTCAAACTAAAAGATCATTTACAGATTATCAATTACATATTGAATGGAGAGTTCCTGCAAATATTACGGGCGAAGGACAGGCAAGAGGTAACAGCGGATTATTTTTAGCATCAACTGGTGGCGGCGATGCCGGTTATGAATTACAAATACTCGATTCTTATGAAAATAAAACTTATGTGAACGGACAGGCAGGCAGTGTTTATAAACAATATGCACCATTGGTGAATGCTTCACGCAAACCGGGCGAATGGCAAGTATACGATGTAATATGGACTGCACCTCGTTTTAATGATGATGGTACTGTAAAATCTGCTGCAAGAGTTCCTGTATTTCACAACGGAGTTTTGATTCAGAATAATGTTGAATTAAAAGGAGAAACGCGATATATCGGTGCACCCTATTATAAGAAACATAGTGCTTGTCCTATTAAATTGCAGGCTCATGGCGATAAAAGCGAACCGTTAAGTTTCAAAAATATCTGGATCAGAGAATTATAATAAAAGAAAGCTGTGAACATTATTGTTATGGCATGAATAAAATAAAGACTCAAGGTATCAGCTCATGACTTTTTCCTGAAATACAATTCCCATTTTTTTCAATTCATCCAAAACCGGTTCGTAAATGGTTGGAATGATGGGAATATGCAAACCGCTTTCTTTGATCTTTCCTTCTAAAATTAATTTTGCGGCAATGCCTAACGGAAGCCCCACAGTTTTTGCCATGGCAGTTCTGATATGATCATCACCTTTTACAATTAAACTGCTTTTAATAGATTTTTTTTCGCCGTTTATTTCATATTCAATTTCATGAAGCATCACGATCAAGTCTCTCTCTTCTTTCTGGAGCACTAACTTTTTTTCTAATAAAATCTGTATCACATCAGCTACACTGCATTCGTTTTTATTGATGATATCTTCATCAAATAACCCTAAATATTTTAATTGAATAACTATGTTTTCATCTTTCATAGCTTCAACTAATACTTTCTGTAAATGATATTCAGTAAAATATTGTTTAAAGAATTGAGCAAAGCTTAGATTCTCAATTTGATACTTTTTTTCTTCGTCCGTCAGTTTCAGGTCAACAATATATTTCCATCCTTTACAAAAAGAAGGATAACGCAATGTAGTGCGGACAAAGGTTTCAGCTTCTTCTAATTCGTATAAAGGAATATAACTTAGTGAATCTCTGTTGGGATAATATGCAAGATTGCTCAATCCATGGATCTCTACCTGTTTACAATCTTCAAATATTGTTTCGTATTCCCTTTGAATGATCTGATTATTTTCTTTGAACGCTGCACCCGCCTTCCCCGCTATCACAACATTGCGTGGGTTCCAGCTTATTTTATAATGCCAGGGATTATCATCATTTTCAGGAGCGACCAAACCGCCGCAATGTGATTTGAATGAAATGATTTTGCCGCCTTCATTTTTAATACGGTGAATGATCTGCATGGCACTCATGTGATCGATGCCGGGATCCAATCCCATTTCGCATAAAAACATCAAACCTTTATGCTTGATTTTTAATTCTTCATTCTTAATTTTCGGATCAATATAAGAAGCAGTGAGTAAATGTTTATTGAATTCTATACAATCCATTGCCACCGCATAATGAAGTGAAGGAGGCATCATTGAAATGACAATGTCTGCCTGTTGAATCAATTTTTTGCGTCCATCTTCATTTTGAATATCTAACTGAACTGCTTTTACTGAATCATGCATTCCAACTTTTAATTGCGCAACACTCAGGTCATTATCTGCAACAAAAACTTTCCAGTCATTTTCTGCAGCATTTGCTTTCAAATAATCGATCAATACTGTTGCCGATTTCCCAGCACCTAAAAGAAGGATTTGTTTCATCTCTCAAATATACTTCTTCAGTGCTAGTCACACAGATGATCGTCATATTCAAAAGGGGATGAATCACAAAAAATGCTATCCTGAATGCTTCCAGTAAAAGTGGCAGTTTATCTTCATAAAATCGCCTTTTTGCATACTCCCCAACTGTGGATAAAACCATTGAAAAAACAATGCTTTTCTGCGCATTTTACGGTTGTAAAAAGCTATCTTCGCAAGCCTTATAAAACGAGGCGGAAATTGTCTCACAATCACTCAAAAAAATCTGTTTAGAAAAGATACATGGAAGAAAATCTGCTACCGGAAAAAACAAGCGATAACGATCGCATCATACAGGTAAATATTGAAGAACAAATGAAGACTGCTTACATTGATTATTCAATGTCAGTAATTGTTGGTCGTGCTTTACCTGATGTTCGTGATGGATTTAAACCCGTTCACCGCCGTGTTTTATATGCGATGAATGAATTGGGAAATACAAGCAATAAAGCCTATAAAAAATCAGCCCGTATTGTTGGGGAAGTAATGGGTAAATATCATCCGCATGGTGATGCATCCATTTATGATACAGTTGTCCGTATGGCGCAGGAATGGACCATGCGTTATATGCTTGTGGATGGCCAGGGTAATTTTGGTAACCAGGATGGTGATCCGCCTGCTGCTATGCGTTATACCGAAGTTCGTTTACAGCGTTTGGCTGAAGCCATGCTGGATGATATTGAAAAAGAGACAGTAGACTTTCAACTCAACTTTGATGATTCATTGAAAGAACCCAGTGTTCTTCCAACAAGAATACCGCAGCTATTGGTGAATGGCTCTTCAGGTATTGCTGTGGGAATGGCGACCAATATGATGCCGCATAATTTAAGTGAGGTGGTTGATGGTTGTATCGCTTACATCGATAATCATGAAATAACTATTGAAGAATTAATAAAATATGTAAAAGCTCCTGATTTTCCAACCGGCGGCATCATTTACGGAATGGAAGGAGTGAAGCAGGCATTGTTGACAGGAAGAGGAAGATTGGTATTGCGTGGTAAATGTCATGTGGATACAAAACCAAGCGGCAGAGAACAGATCGTTATTACTGAAGTGCCTTATCAGGTGAACAGAGATCAATTGACTGATAAGATCGGTCAGTTGGTCAATGATAAAACAATTGAAGGCATTGCACATGTAAACAACGAAAGCAATAACCGTGAAGGAACAAGAATTGTAATTGACCTGAAACGTGATGTTGTTGCACAGGTCATCATCAATCAAATTTATAAATTCACTGAACTGCAAACCAGTTATGGTATCAATAATGTTGCATTAAGCAAAGGCAGACCAAAGATTTTAAATCTGAAAGACCTGATAACTGAGTTTGTTGAATTCAGAATGGATGTAGTGATTCGTCGCGCTAAATTCGAATTACGTAAAGCACAAGAGAAAGCACATATTTTAGAAGGGTATCTCAAAGCATTGGATCATTTGGATGAAGTGATCAGTTTAATTCGTGCCAGCAGAACTCCTGATGAAGCAAAAGAAGCATTGCAAAAAGCAAGTAGAGAGTCTAAATGGTATTTGCGTGAAGAATTATTTGCCGATGTACATGCCAGCATTTATAATCAGGAAGAAGGGTTATCTGATGTGCAGACCAAAGCCATACTGGAATTACGTTTACAGAGATTGACCGGAATGGAACGCGATAAAATTGTTGCTGAATTCAAAGAGATCGTAATCATCATCGCACATTTGCAAGAATTATTGGCAAGTGAACCATTGCGCTATGAACTCATCAAAACTGAATTACTGGAAGTTAAAGAAAAATTCGGAGATGCAAGAAAAACAGAGATTCAATATCTCGCTGATGAAATGCGTATTGAAGATCTGATCGAAGAAGAAGATGTAGTGATCACCATTTCGCATTTAGGATATATCAAACGAACTCCGGCAACTGAATATCGTCAGCAACGAAGAGGCGGCAGAGGTGCTATCGGTAGTAAAACAAGAGAAGAAGATTATGTAGAACATTTGTTTGTTGCATCAACGCACCATACCATGTTGTTCTTCACTGAAAAAGGAAGATGTTTTTGGTTGAAAGTTTATGAAATTCCTGATGGAGAAAAACAAGGAAAGGGTAGAGCCATACAAAATTTGATTCAGATACCTCCGGATGATAAAGTAAGAGCCATCATTGATGTAAAGAATCTGGAAGACAAAGAATTTGTACAAAATCATTACATAGTTTTGTGTACGAAAAAAGGCATCATCAAGAAAACATATCTGGAAGATTTTAGTCGCCCGAGAGCAAATGGTATCAACGCTATCACCATCAATGAAGGAGATCAATTGTTAGAAGCAAAGATGACTGATGGAAATAATGAAGTGATGATGGCTGTTAAAAGTGGAAGAGCGATTCGTTTTCCTGAAGAAAAAGTTCGTCCGACAGGAAGAGGCGCCATTGGTGTTGCCGGGATTGAGGTAGACAATGAAAAAGATGAAGTGATCGGTATGATTTGTATTAATCGTGATGACCGATCAAAAACTGTTTTAGTAGTCAGCGAAAAAGGATATGGTAAAAGAACACCGTTGATAGATGAAGATGGTGAAGATGTTTACCGAATTACCAATCGTGGCGGCAAGGGCGTAAAAACGATTAATGTTACAGAAAAAACAGGATCTTTAGTGGGTATTTTAGATGTGAGTGAAAAAGAGGATCTGATCATCACTTGTCAATCCGGTATTACTTTGCGTACACCGATTGCGACCATTAAAGAGTCTGGCAGGGCAACACAGGGAGTGATCTTAATTCGTTTGGATGATGACGATCATATCGCAGCTATTTCAAGAATTGAGGAACAGGGTGTGGATGAAATTGCTGAATTAAATCCGGAAACGAATGAAGAAGCACCTGAAAATGATGCCGAAAAAAATACAGATAATACAATCAACCCAACTGATAACCAATAACTAAATTTTATTTATGAAAAAGCTTTTCTTGCTTGCAGCATTTGCCGGGCTTTGTTTTTTTGTGAAGGCACAGGACTTTACAAAGGTTAAGAATGCATCCCTCATTGGTCATGTAGAAGATTCAAAAACGGAGATTGACAAATTAGCTTCTGATCCTAAAGCACTCGCTAAACCCGATTTCTGGATGTGGAAAGCCAAGATATATGCAGGCTTATACAAAGACGATAAATTCCGTGCTAAATATCCCGGCTCCGAAGCGATAGCCAGTGAAGCATTTAATAAATATGTTTCTTTAGATACTTCTATGAAGATCGCAAAAGAAAATGGCGGACAGGATGCTGCATTCGATTTGTATTCTACTTCATTCAATCAGGGTATCAGAACATTCAATGCTAAAAAATGGGATTCCTCTTTATATTATTTCAAATATTCTGTGGAATACAGTGATGTGATCTTTAAAAATAAGTGGAGTAGTAATAACATGGCTTTTGATACAACTTCCATTTTGTATGCAGGGTATTCAGGACAAAATGCAAAAAAAATGGATGAGGCCTATCATTATTATTCAAGATTGGTGAATAGCAGGGTATCGGGAGACGGCTATACTGATATTTATCGTTTTGTGCTGGTAACAAGCAGCGATAAAAAAGACTCAGTTTCTTTCTTTAAATATTATCCCATTGCACAACAGGTTTATCCTAAAGAGAACTGGTTTGAATATGAAATTGATTTCATCAGTAAATATTATGATCTGGCAGGTAAAACCGCTTTATACGACAGAGAAGATGCAGCAGGTAATTTAACCGCCATAAAATATCTGCACTTTGGTGACATGTTTGTAAACCTTTCTAAAGAAGATAAAGAAGGTATGGATAGCACTAAGCTGGCAAGTTATCAGGCAAAAGGAAGAGATGCATTCAAAAAAGCATTTAATTTAGATCAAACAAATGCTATTGCTGCTTTTAATGCCGGTGTGATCCATTATAATGATTTTAATATTTATGATGACAGAGTGAGAGCCTTGATCAAATCTTTACAGGAGATCAATGCAACAAAGCCTGTAGAAAAAGATCCAAAAAAGAAAGCAGCAGTAGAAGCGAAGTATAAAGACCTTACAGATCCTGTCAGGAAATCAATTGCCGCGGTAGATGCACCCATGCAGTCTTCAGTTGATTCATCCATACTTTGGTTGGAAAAATCTTACAACCTGTTGAAAGACAAACATCCGAAAGCCAATTATGAAAAAAGCTCTTACGTTAAATCGATTGACTTTCTTGCCAATTTATATCAATACAAGCGTGACAGATTAAGAGGTAAAGATCCGAAAGGATTTGATGCATTTGATGCAAAATTCAAATTCTATGATGGTTTGCACGATGCGGCCGAAAAAGAAAAATAAACAATGATCATTTGATTTTAAACCACCTGAGAAGGTGGTTTTTTATTGACTGATACTTATCGTTTAACTTCTTCGCTAAATAGAAGCGTGAGCGGCTTTTCTTTTTTAAAATGTTTGAAAATCAACGCTGTGCGCCATTTAACATAAAATTTTCTTATAAGTCGTTTCCGATTCCTTCGTACCCTTCGTACAGGGTACGCTACAAATATAAAGGGTATCGCAAATGAATTATAAGATGTATTATGTTTCATTGATCGATTCCTTTTCTAATCATTTTGGAAACTTAAATATAAAAATTGTGGGAAGAAATCGGAGGCAACGCCGACGTAAAATACCGCTTGTATAAAAAAATTTGTGAGTAAAATAAATTTAGTTACTTTGGCAGGATTAAAATAAAAGGACTGACATTTAGCGTTGGGCTTATGCTTTTGGAAGGCTACCAACATTCAGTCCCCTTTGTATTTTAAAAACCCTTCGCTGTCACCGAAGGGAACAAGCAGACTGCGAATCTGTTGTTTTTCTGAACTGAAAATGTAAAAATAGTATCGGTGGGAATCGAACCCAACATCAGCAACTTAGTAGGAGGCTGTTCTGTCCGTTGAACTACGATACTTTTAAAAGCCGATATATTCATAGTGTATCGGCTTTTCTTTTTCCCGCCTTCCACAAATTTTATGAAAATAGCAGTCATTCGCTCTAATCTCCGCTAAATCAGAAGCGTAGGATTTTTGTATTTATGTTTTTAAAATGCTAAAGAGTATCGGTCATTTAACATAATATTAATTATAGGGATCTTAGATGTTCTTTTTATTTGTAGCATAGCCTGTATTTATTGCGATTTTTTAATTGGTCTGTTTATTGTATTTTTGATAATTAAAAAATCGCAATAAATACAGGCTATGAAGGAAATCTAAAATACCTATAATTGAGCGTTATGTAAAATAAATGATGCTCTGTAGTTCTTTTTTTCTCATGGTATAAAAAATCCTACGCTTCTGTTTTAGCGGAGATCAAATAGTAGATTATGATAACATTCAAACACAATAGCACAAGACCAATTTCACTAGATGAAAAGAATAAATCTGAGGAAAAATTCATCAACATGCTTGGCGAATTCAAAGAGGAATTTGAAATAAAAGAAGGATTTGTATCGG
>CAIVCF010000049.1 GCA_903904335.1 uncultured Chitinophagaceae bacterium
TAATAAAAGAAATATGCGCAACTGGTTATTTAATGATGTAGTGATAAGATTGATGAATCAAATTCCTCATCCTTACAATTACTTAAAAACTCTTTGCGTTTATTCTACCTAATCCTATTAATTTATTTTATAACCCAAACAATCCTTTATTCAGCAATTGCAATGTTTTTATTTTGAATTGCCCGTCAACCAATAAAGAAACATTATGGGGACTACCTCCATAACTCACCATTCGCACAGGTATTTCTTCAATGGCATCGAATAATCTTTTCATCACATCATTGGTAGATTCAATTTCATTGCCTACAATAGAAATGATGGTTTGATTCTTATCTACTTCAGTTGTTCCAAAAGGTTCGAGTTCACGGATAATATCCTGCAAGAAAGTATCATTATCAATGGTAAGTGAAACAGCCACTTCAGAAGTGGTCACCATATCGATGGATGTTTTGTATTTCTCAAACACTTCGAAAACTTTTCTTAAAAAGCCATAAGCCAACAACATGCGGCTGCTTTTTATTTTAATGGCAATAATACCATCTTTCGCAGCAACCGCTTTCACACCAACACTTCCGGCTTCTTTGGTAATCGTTGTTCCAGGCGCATCAGGTTGCATGGTATTCAATAATTTAACAGGAACATTTTCCTGTTGTGCAGGCCAGATACAAGTGGGGTGTAAAATCTTCGCGCCGAAATATGCTAACTCAGCCGCTTCTTCAAAACTCAATTGTTCAATAGCAAGAGTCTTATCAACAATACGCGGATCATTATTATGCATACCATCGATATCAGTCCATATTTCACAAACAGATGCATTGATCGCTGCTGCGATCAATGATGCTGTATAATCACTGCCGCCACGTTTTAAATTATCCACTTCACCTCTTGCATTTTTGCAGATATACCCTTGTGTGATGAATAATTTTTTATTACTATGGTGCTGTAATAAAGCATTCAGTTTTGTTTTGATGTAAGGAAGATTGGGTTCTTCATTTGCATCAATGCTCATGAATTCCAATGCAGGCAATAATAAATGATCGATACCCTGCTCTTCGAGATACACACAAAATAATTTGGTACTCATCAATTCGCCCTGTGCCAGAATATCTTTATACAATGCATCGCTGAAAGAAATGCGCAGGATAATATTTAAGAATTCGAAATGTTCTGTAACAATTGAATTTGCTTTTGCCTGCAAAGCTTCTCCATTCACTAATTCACCAACAAACTTTCGGTAATGTGCTTCTAATCTATCAATACTTGCTTTTGCAGCAATCCTGTCGCTCTGCGATAAATGATTGCTGATCTCAACCAACGAATTGGTGGTACCGCTCAATGCACTTAATACTGTTATGGTAGGTTCTGCATCTTTGGTAATCAGTTGTGATACCTGATGCATACGTTCGGGCTTGCCAACACTGGTTCCGCCGAATTTCATCACTTTCATAATCATGATTTTTATGAGGTGCAAATGTAGGCGAATGCAGTAATTAGTTAAGCGATTAAGAGGAATATTTAGTTAACAAGCTTTAGTACAATCATAAAGCACCGGTTGCGTCGCACTCTTCAACGCTTTTCCCTTTCCTGAACTTTTATATCAGCGGAATTGTGGCTCACTAAATAGTTAACGCCATTGCAGAATGCGAAACATTTTGCTAAATGCTTACTTGCTTTCCGCAATGACGAATAATATATAAGTGGATCTAATTTATTTTATCTTTTCCCAATGTTTGCGAGTAATCTAAATACAATGCATTACTGGTACTATTTGGAACTGCGGAATATTCTTCAATGCGTACAATACCCACACCCGGTGAAATATAATAAACATCAGCATAGATAATATTTCCATTACAATCTTTTACATCTTCCAATGTTTTATAGCAAGTATATCCTTTCACAGTATAAGTGCTTGCAAAACCATATAAAGCATCTGTACCAATGCAGGATGGATTACTAAAATCTTGACTTGAGCCTATCACATATCCATCATAAGGCACTGTTGCAAAAAATAAATAAGGGCTTGTGGCGTTAAGGCTATCCAAACCATACAATGTAGTATTGGAAGCATCTACAGCAACATAACCATCAGCACCAAACCATCCTAATGAATCATTATATGCGTAAAAATTAATTCCGTTTTTGGTAGTTGTCTTTGATGATATAAATGTTGAATCATTATATGCATTTAACAAATTCCCATTATTATCGAATATAGAATCTGTGTAAACCCATGAGTTACCTGCTTTCAATGGCCAAAGAGATGTTGCACTGTTTGCTGAAGAATTATTGATGGCAGTTTTAGCACATGCCGCCAGTAAGGATAAAAAAACAATCACTGAAAAAAATGGGAAACGTTTCATATTTTTTTAATCGATTTTGTTTCATTAAGAATCAATAATCACACCAAACGTTTACTACTACATTGTTAAAAATATGTTCAAGTTGATTGTTATCATTTTAAATTGAACGACCTTAAGGTTTGTGAATAATCCATAAATAAGGAATTGGTATTTGGGCTTATCGAATATTCTTCAATTCGAACCAAACCAACACCCGGCGATACATAATAAACATTCGCATAAACTACATTTCCATTCTCATCTTTTTCCTGCTCTAAGTTTTTATAACAGCTGTATCCGTTTACTGTAAAAGTATTGGTGAAACTGTATAATGCATCGTAATCAGTAGCAGATGGGGTTGGTGCTGAAAGACTGAAAATTAAATAGGAAGATCCGGCATTCAAACTGTCCAGCACATACAAAGAACTGTTAGTTGCATCAGCAGCCACATAACCTGATGCGCCAAACCATCCTAAAGAATCATTGTATGCGTAAAAAGTTTTGCCATCTGCAGATGCTGTTTTATTGGATATAAATGTTGAGTCAGCATAACTTGTCGATAGTTCACCGTCAGCAGTGAATATAGAATCGGTGTAAACCCAAGAGTTTCCGGCTTTCATCGGCCAGAGAGGGGCTGTAACGATATTACCGGCGGAATTATCGGCAACCGTTTTTGTACAAGCTTCCATGAATGATAAAAAGAAAAGAATCGAAAACAAATAGAATCTTGCCATCAAGTTAGGTTTTATCTATGGCAATAAGAGCTAGTTAAGAAGCTAATCGTTTACTCATCATTTGTTAAAGAAAATAAAAAGCACTGTATCGAGCTTGTAAACGCACATTTAATCCTTTCTGTATATTGATGATAACTACCATTTACATTGCAAAAAAACGTTTTTACCGATTGACTGTATAATATTGCTTTATAAAAGAAAAAAATATTAAATTTGAATAAACGATTTGCTATGAGCACCAATACTGAACAGGAAATGCTGGATTGTTTTTTAAAGCTGGCCCAATCCGAAAAAGAAGCTGTACTGCAATTGCTGAAAACTTTCATCAGGAGTAAAGAGCAGTCTGAGATATTGAATATGGAGCAATTCAATGCCGATTCAAAAAGAGAAGAATTGAAGGTGGAAGTTGTTCGTTATGCCGCAAAGAACAATACACAGAAAATACCTGAGACTTACTGGTAAGATTATTGTACACCAAAACGCTTTTGTGTACTGCATTCTGCATTATCACCCTGCGTTACAGTAAAGTATTTGCAGAAGAATTGATAGAATCCGTAACGGTATTTTGTATTGTCTGAATGATTTACACCGCATTCCAATCCACCATTGATCACATTTACCACTGCACCAAATCCCGGCAATCTTCCTTCAGCAGAATCTTTTGCATTAGGTATCCATTTACCACAAATAACATCATGACAGGAAGGCTTGGGATATTGCGAAGTCATCCAAAACCATATTGCAGATGCAAAACAAAGTACCGGATCTTCGGTTAATTTTTCGGGATGTTGTAATAAAATATTTTGATCATCAAAATAGGCCGCACTGAATTGTGCGTAATTATAATTCCAGCTCAATTGTAATGGACCTCTTCCATGATAAGACTTTCCGGCTATGGGTAAATATTTTTTCTTAGATGTATCAGAATAAGAAGCGCAACCATTCTCACAACCTTTTTCATCTGTATAATATAAGCCCCATCTATAATAACTGCCCGGTGCATCCTCCCATCCACCGCTTGTTTCATGCGACATGTTTGCCAAAAATGCGGCAAGCTCTCTTTTTCTTGCAACAGTATCTCCTTCTCCTAAAAATTTCGGAAACATTCTGGCTGCACGAAGAAATGATTTAAATGAATAAAAGTCAGTTCTTGGTTTTTTGGAATGCAATGAATCAGGATAAGAAGAAACATTAAAACGATTGGGAAATAATTCATTCCATTTTTTTTCATTCAAGTATTTGGATACATTGGAAATAGCATTTATTTTCTGCAGCGGAATTGTTTGCGCAAACGATTCAATAGAAAAAAATAAAAGTGAAATGAATAATATTTTGAAACATCGAATCATAATTAATTTATCACTATTAAAACTTGAGATCAAACTTCTCTCCCACTTTTTTTAAATCATCCAAAACAGAATCAACGATCGGGATACCTTCTCTCATTCTTTCTATTTCCATTTCTCTTTCAGGATCTCCGGGAATTAAAACTTTATCATGACCTTCCATTGGTGTGGCTTTTCTGAAACGTTCTATCCAAATATCCATGTGCTGTTTAAAGTCTTCTGCTGGGCGAAATGCATCAATCCGCATCGCACCAAAGAAATGTCCTAATCCTTTGCCCGGTTGATATTCAGGCATCGGCACATAAGCAGGAAATGGCGGCACCCACGGACCATAACTTCCACCACTTAAAACTCCCGAAAAAATATCAACGATACTTCCCAATGCATATCCTTTATGCGAACCATGTTCCCTGTCACTGCCCAATGGCAATAGAGCTCCTTGTTTTTTTATAATGTTTGCATCTGTTGAATCAATACCATCTTTATCTTGTGCCCAACCAAGAGGTATGTCTTCATTTTTACGTTGCAATATTTCTAACTTTCCATTTGCAGCTGTAGTTGTTGCCATATCTGCAACAAATGAAGGTTGATGATTAGCAGGAATGGCAACTGCAATAGGATTTGTTCCCAACATTCTTTCTTTTGAAAAAGTTGGTGCCACCAAGGCACTTGCGTTGGTCATTGCCATTCCGATCATGTCATGTTGTAAAGCCATCATCGCATGATAGCCCGCAATACCAAAATGATTACTGTTACAAACGCTCACCCATCCTGTTCCTGCGATCTTTGCTTTGTCAATAGCTACTTGCATGGCAAATGGTGCAACTACCAATCCCAATCCTGCATCACCATCGATGGTTGCAGTTGATGGTGTTTCATGAATGATCTTTATTTGAGGATTCGCATTCACCCTTTTCGCTTCCCATAAACGGACATAGCCGCTTAATCTTGCCACACCATGAGAGTCTATTCCACGCAAATCTGCACTCAGTAAGGTTTTGGTGGCAACAGTTGCATGCTCATCGCTGCAGCCGATACTGATAAAGACAGAATATGTGAACTGATATAAATTCGAATACAAAAATGTGGTCATACAAAAACTTAAGATTTACAAATGTACTTCACCTTGCCAATCAATTGGTAATTGAAATAATGAGAGACAATAATGATCGAATAAAACTGCAAGTTCTCTTTTTGTTAACGGACGATTGCTGTCATAATTATTCAAACCTAATTCCTCAAAAGAGTGAACAGGTATTTGTTTTATTTCTTTGAATGCAGATTTATTTTTTTTGCTGATAGAAAAATTGATTTGATTGATGACTGATACAATATTTTGCAAATTGATGAGTTCATTCTTTTCTAAAATTTCAAACCCGAGAAATTGAAGGCTTCTTTTTATTTCATCAAGCATGATTAAACTGTCAGGATAAAAAAACATTTTATTTTCCCAGCCTTCACTTTTACCAACGCCTTTCAACATTCCGATCAAAGAAATTTTCTGGATGGCTTCCCATCCCGGATCATTTGGTTGAACATCGTAAAAAGGCATCAGATAATTTTTATTATCTAATAATTTCTGTTGAACAGTTCTGATGTTTATTTTTCTTGGAGATATTTTTTGAAGAACAGATTGCGCTGCTACAATTCCTGCTGCTTGTCCGGTTAATAAAACAACAGGCTGCAAACGTGTTGTTCCATTGGCGATATTACTTACCGATATCCCTTTGTCGCAAACGACCAATCCTTCCAAATCCTTTGGTATCAAGCTTCCCATCGGAATATTATATGCAGGAATTTGGGGAAATGGAATGGCAGGAACTTTACCGGGATATTGTGCATGATGATGATCCACAGGATAATCACCTACTGCAATCCCGGTTTTATATAAATTATATTCATAAGGATCTTTGATATGATTGATATTTAAACGAACTATCCCTTTCACTCTCCTTCCTTCTCGATGATAAGGAATCAAAGCCATGCCATGATTCAATTCATCATTTGCCAAACCGATTTGTTTCATTCCCAATTGCGTTTGCAAAAAATAAATGAATCCGAGTGTATGGTTTTTTGCTTTCTCAAATTCATGTTCTCGTTCAATTGGTTTCATTTCTACAAGGTTCAAATAATAATCATTGCCATGAGCAGGCCAATTAAGCATGAATTTATTATTCGGCAATCTTCCATAATCTAACACTTTTTTTGTTGGGAGATAATATGGTGTTGCAGCACAAGGTGCATCGCTTGTACTACAATAATATTTTGAAGGATCATAATCAGCAGGATGTTGAATCGCTTTATCAGCGTGTGTTCCATAATCTTTTAAAACAGCAGCCCATGTTAAGTCTTGAATAATATTAGATTTACCCGGCGCAGAATTTTCATTGCTTTGAGTGCTGTCCTCTGTTCCCAAATCATATCTGCAACCGGCCGCAGAAAATACATCTCCCAAATCAGTTGCATCAATGGTAATATTTGCTGTAACGATTAATCTCTCCTGTTTTATATTAATGAATTCGGCACCGATAATTGTATTCCCTTTCTTCAATACCTTATCAAAATACCAACCATAGAGAACCTTTAATTTTTTTTCATTCAAAGCCCAAGCCTTAAAAATGCTGTCAGCAACATGAGGTTCAAAACAAGTTTCACTCACCCAGCCTGTTTGCAGATTTCTTGTATGATAATGTTTGTACAAAGCTTCTCGAAACGCTTGCCAAATGCCACTATGCAAAGCAGCATTTCCATCCGTACAACTAACGCCGGCAGCAGTTAACATGCCGCCCAACATATTTGTTTGTTCAACAATAATTGTTTCAGCACCGGTTCTCGCAGATTGAATACCTGCGGCAGTTCCACCGGTTGAGCCACCAACCACTAAAACTTGCGTGTTAATGCTTTTTGTTTGTGTAAAACAAAAAGAGTAAGAGAAAGAGAATATTATAAAAAAAATAAAATTCTTCATCTTGAAATTAATTACATAGATATAATTCTGACTAAGGTATAAATAAACAAAGAGGATGAATCGCTTCATCCTCTTTATGAAAGAAAATTTTTAGTTTAAAACGGGAGATCATCCAATGGTTCAGTCAATTCGCCGGCAGCCGGAACTGATTGAGCGCTTTGTGCTGCAACCGGAGCAGATTGATAATTGGTGTTTGCAGGAGCAGCACCGCCTTCATTATTTTTTGAACCCAATAACTGAACACTTGCTATTCTCAAAGTTAGTGAAGCACCCTGTCTGCCATCTTGTGTTTGATACGTTCTCACATCCGGCTGACCTTCAACAAATACCTGTGTACCTTTTTTTAAATAAGGTGCAATGGCTGTTCTGTCTGTCCAGTAAGCACAATCCACCCAGGTAGTTCTATCCTTTTGAACACCTTGTGCATCTTTAAAACGTTCAGTATGTGCTACTGTAAAATTGATCACATTTTTTCCGTTCACATTGTTTACTATGGCATCTTTACCGAGATTGCCGATTACCTGAAGCTTGATCATAACTGATAATTTATAAAAGTTCGTAATAAATGAGTTTGGAAAAATACATAAAATCTTTTAGTTGTATTAGCTGTTAACAGCGGGATTTTTCTTTTGGGGATAAACTGTAAGATAATCTTCAACTTCTGTTATTTCGACCGATCGGCATCTCGATTTATTAAGTTGATACAATTTACCCTTTCAGCATAAGTTAACCCGTTGGCGGAGTTAAATTTTGAAAAAGAAGGGACAAAAGATGTTGCACAGTTGTCTAAGTAAGTGACTAAACAAGCTTAATCAACATGCACAACATCAAAACGAATTTCGATAAAA
>CAIVCF010000050.1 GCA_903904335.1 uncultured Chitinophagaceae bacterium
AGTGGCGGGCTTTTAAATCCTTCATCTGGAAGTCGATGGAAACATTATTTTGCTGCAGCCAATCTTCCAAAGGTTGACTGTTGCGCAGATCACCAATGTACGATACATAATTCGGGTCATACAAATTGCATTCCTGTAAAGATGTTTTGTATTCCGGTGTATAATAGATTTCCGGTTCATGAAATCGTTTGCTATCATCTATTCCGTATAGCAACATCATTTGATCAAGCAGGTTTTGATTTGATTCTACATGATCAGGATAAAAGTACAGGCCTTCTTCGTCTGTAAATCCGTCCACAAAGGGATTCAATTCCCAGATCAACTTTTTATAATCTGCATTTCTGAAAATGGATCTATTAGAGATGAATACTTCTTCGTAATTACCGGTTTGTTTTGCAATGCGGGGAAGATGGCTGTAAAATAAATGATCACCCAATCCGCCTTTTTGTATTTCAATGATTAATCTTTTCATTAACACGAAATGGATTAAAATTTACTTTTTAAATAAAAGAAACAATAATTAGTTATACGAAGTAGATTCCTTTTTATAACTGAACGGGATTCTTTTTTCTTAAAAGCTGCAGTTGTTCTTTTTTCCGGCGGATAATAGAAACAAGTGATCTTTGAAAATTCTGAATGATGGTTATCAGCAACCAATTCAGAATAGTGTATAAAAAGTTGTGTCAGATCGGGCCTTAGAATAAAATTGAACCTGTTCTGATAATTAGAAAGCGCATAGGGTTTCTCTATTTTGTAACCACTGAAATGAAAGAAAATCAAAGGGTATACTTCATTGACAAAATAGTTGCCATCACTACCCGAAAGTTTTCTCTCATGCAAATTCCAATAAGCCATATTATAACCGGGATGTTGCAGAATATGTACTTTTTTATAAAAGAGGGGAACAAAATTTATCCATAATTGATCAACAAAAAGCCCGTTCAAAAAATCAATACGGCATTGATCTTTGAGTCTGGACATCCACCAATGTAAGAAGTCAAAAACGTTTTGAGACCTTTTTAAAGCAATAAAGCCAAGATTATACAATCCCGCATTCAGGAAATCGGTCTCCCGGGGAAAGTATTCATCTTCGATTGGCTTTGTTATATGCGGCGTAAGAATGATATCATTTTCTTTGAATAGTATTTCAAGATCCGTCAGTGGATTGTACAATAATATATCCGGATCGAAATAAATACATGTAGAAGCTTCCGGAAAATGATCAAAAAAATAATGGAAAGCAAAAGGTTTTACTGCTGTGTTCAGTTCTGTGATATTGTACAATGAGCACATAGCATCAAACTGAGTAATACCTAAATCTTCAACCTCAATGATAGTAGATGAACTTGTTGATCTTATATCAGGTTTTTGAGAGATCTTATCAACCAAAACAATTAGAAAAGTATAATTGCTATTATGCTTATGGATGGATTCCCCTAAAGCTTTAGCCTGTGCAAGATAATTTATTGAACAAATTGTAAAAATGATATTCATAAGAAGATAAAATTAAGAACAGGCAATGTGATACATCAAAAGGATACTTGTCAATCTGAAATTATTTTTAGATAATTTTTTTATTGTGACTATTTGTTCTCATTGACCAATTTATTAATTGGTTTCATAAAATTAAGCACAAAAGTATTTTTAAAAACAATTACCTGCATCAGGAAATACAGGCAAGCGCAACTTAGAACAGAAAGGATAAGGATTTGCAGACTTTCTGCTACAAAAGATCTGATAAAGAAAACGATCGGAAAAAATAATGCTGCAGATAAAAGAGATTGCAGCACTAATCTGATATTAAAGTTGACAGTAAAAAATTTTCGGATGAAATAAAAATAAAGTAAGGTTACTACTAATTCTGTTACAACGTTTGCGATGGATGCACCTTTTTCCTGTAAAACGGGAACCAATAGAAAATTTAAGATCAAGCAAGAAAATACGCCTGCCAACATGGGATAAAACATTTCTTTATTTTTTCCAAACGGAACAAGGATCTGAAACGAAAAGAAATGCCCCAAACCAAATAAAATAGGTAAAGCAGCCAATATTTGCATACTTAAAGAAGCTGCTGAAAATTGACTTCCTGAAAAAACATAAATGAACTCAGGTGCCAACGCTGCTAACCCAAATGCAGCAGGTATGGAAAAGAAAACCAAAAAATCGTAAGATTTTTTGAGCAAATTTTTTGCTTCGGTTAATTTATGATTGGCAATATGATTGGAAATGGAAGGAATTAAAATAACACCCATGGAAGTTACAAAGGGTAAAGTTATCTTGATCAGTTTTACAGAAGCCGTGTACAAACCAACTGCTTTTTCGTTTGACAGGAAACCCAATAAAACAGTATCTAACACTGTATAAATACTGGCGGCGATAGAGGCGCTGAAAATATAAATAAGCGGTTGCAGATGTCTTTTCAAATCAAGATCAATAAAATTCAATCTCGTCTTTTTGAATAGCAAGGCAAAGCCCAATACCTGATTACCAAGAATGGAAAATACTGTAATAGAAAGATATTTTGGAAAATCAGCTTCTGTCTTTACAAAAGAATACAAAAGAAACAATGCAATTATTTTGATCAGGATCGAACGAAGTGCGATGGCTTTAAATTCTTCTATGCCGGAATAAAACCAATCGGCATAAGAGAAACTGAGTACAATCAAAATGCCAGCAACTATATACAAATTCCTTTCCCCTGTAAAAAAGGGAAAAGAGAATATGATGATAAAATAGATAAACGAGAAAAATAAACTGGCAATAAAAAATATGGAACTGATCTCTGTAAAAACGCTGGCTAATTTCTTCGGATCATCTCTGTGCTTCGCTGTTTCTTTAATGCCGTATATCGGAATACCGATGGCGGCCAACAATGCAAAATATTGTGCAAAGGAAATAACGAACTGCACTTTGCCGATCCCCACAGGGCCTAAAATATGCGATGCATACGGAAAGCTGAGTATCGGGAATAAAATATTTACAACAGAAAGTAATAAGTTATAGAAATAATTTTTTTTCAAAGTTATGTAGCCGGTTAAATTAATTTATACAGTTACATTGTTCGATCTAAAACTGTATTTAATTTTTGATCATTGTTATTGTTAAATTGTCTATGGACCATGTCCTGTTGCACGGCGTGTATAAAAAAGCACCTGCATCGCTACACTGAAAATCAAAAGTTGAGTTGCTGTGTAAAATAGTTTGTTCAATTCTATACATAGCTGTACCATGAGGCGAATTGGCTAAGGCGCAGGCACCGGGCAGATTTTTATTCTGGGCGCCGGTCATGGCAGGTGACAGTGCCGAGCCATTGCCTATATTATTCGGGTATGCCTGCTGAACAGTGGAATCGTTCGAAAAACCGGTGAGCTTATAGTCAACTCCGTCAAAAGTATATTTCCAAAGATCATTCCTCCACGTATCATGAATATACAGATCGAAAGAAACGGTAATGGCAGTATGCTGCGGCAAACCCGGAAGTGTTATTTCAATACTGGTATTGTTAAACATACCTAAAACGGGATTGCCATTAAATTTCACTATGCTGATTGGATTCGCCTGACCTAAATAGGGAAATACTTTTATGCCCTTTTGATCATAATCATCAAAATTATTTTGATAGATAACTGTCAGTTGTGTTAAATTCTTAAAGCAGGAAGTAAAACACAACAGGACCAAAAGAGCCCCTAAAAGACCTTTAAAAAAATGGTTTTTGTTTTTTTGTAAAAATTGCGGCATCTCTACAAAAATAGCTTTTATCAGTTAATTACACCTATTGAAATAAACTACTTTCATTTTTCATTCTATTTGAATAACATTTTAATTTAAGATTTCAAGTATTTGCTCTTTTCATACCTTCGCCACCATGCAAATGCAGGTTAAAATAATCAATCAATCAACCAATGCTTTGCCTGAGTATGCCACTTCGGGTTCTTCAGGTATGGATATCAGAGCTTTTCTTGCTGAATCTATAGATTTAAAACCTTTGCAACGGGAGTTGATCCCAACCGGACTATTTATCGAATTACCACTTGGTTATGAAGCGCAGATCCGTCCCCGCAGCGGCTTTGCCGTCAAACAAGGAATTACCTGTCTAAATTCTCCGGGCACGGTGGATGCCGATTATCGAGGTGAAATAAAAGTTATTTTAATTAACCTTTCCGACAAGATGGTAACCATTCAAAATGGTGACCGTATTGCTCAGATGGTGATCCAAAAAGTGGATCAGATCAAATGGTTGCCTGTAGAAATCATTAATGAAACACAAAGGGGTGATGGCGGTTTTGGTCACACCGGAAAAAAATAAATCATGCGTTATATTTTTATTGCCATCACGTTTTTATCAGTTGCTTGTAAAACTTCCCAAAAAGTGCAAGCCATTCAATCCGCCATTGAAAAAAAAGATACGGCACAGACTGTATTAGTGAAAGAAGTGCCCAAAGTTGATTCTGAAGCGATCGTAAAACATATTTTGGGGAAAGTAATGAACAAAAAAGTCGATTTCATCACTTTTAATACCAGGATCAATGTTGATTATGAAAGTGCGGAACAAAGTCAAAAATTCGTTGCTTATCTGGGCATGAAAAAAGACAGTATCATTTTCATAAAAATAGTCGGTAAATTTTTAGGCATCTCAAAAGTGGCCATGCAAATTAAAATAAGACCGGATAGTGTTTTTCTGGTCAATGAGATCGATAAATGGGTAAAGAAAACCTCAATCGATTATTTACAGGACACTACCAATATACCCTTTGACTTTAAAACAATCCAGGATATTTTAGTAGGAAATCCTGTTTTTTTGGACAGTAATATTGTTTCATACAGAGCCGGAAACAGTCAATTGCAGGTATTAATGATCGGAGATATTTTCAAGCATCTCATCACTCTGGATAATAATGATTTTCGGGTCCTGCACAGTAAATTGGATGATGTGGATATGATGCGCAGCAGAACCTGTGATATCTCATTCGGAAGTTATGATGTAGTGGATGGAAGGTCATTTGCAAAATATCGGTTGATATCCGTTTCTGAAAAATCGAAACTGGATATTTATCTGGATTTTAAAGAGTCGTCGTTTAACGATCCGTTAAAATACTCGTTCAATGTTCCTAAAAACTATAAACGTAAATAATTTATCGGCATCTTTAGCGTTAATAGTAATGCTTTCTCTGCTTTCTAATTCTCTGACATGATTAAAAAATTATTTTTTCTGTTTCTGTTTTTTTCATTTGCTGTGCTGCACTCACCTGCACAACAACAGCAGAGCAAAGATGAATTGCAGAAACAGCAGAAACAATTGCAGAAAGAGATCGATGACCTCAACAGTACTTTGGAATCCATCCGCAAAAACAAGAAACAATCATTGAGTCAATTGGCGATCGTTCAGCGAAAAGTGGCAGTCAGAGAAAAGCTGATCAATAATATCAACCAGGATATTCATCGTATCGATGATAATATCTATGCAAAGGAATTGGAGAGAAATCATTTAAATAAAGAACTGGATACTTTAAAGCAACGTTATGCGCAGAGCATTGTGTTTGCTTATAAGAACAGAAGCAGTTATGAATACCTCAACTTTTTGTTTTCGGCAGAAGATTTCAATGATGCAGTAAAAAGAATGACCTATTTAAAAAGCTATCGCCGTTTCAGAGAAACAGAAGCACAAACGATTTTAAAAACACAAGAATTATTGCAGGAAACGATCGGCACGCTCAATAACAGTAAAACGGAGAAAAGTAAAGTATTGGTCACACAAAGCAGCCAGTTAAAAGTATTGGAGCAGGATAAAAAAGAAAAAGATCAGGTAGTAAAACAATTAAAGGATCAGGAAAAAGATTTGACAGCTCAGATCAAAAAAAGAGAAAACCAGCGGCAAAATTTAAAGCGAGCATTGGATGCAGCCATCAGGAGGGAAATGGAAGATGCGATGCGTAAAGAAAAAGAACGTATTGC
>CAIVCF010000051.1 GCA_903904335.1 uncultured Chitinophagaceae bacterium
ATCAGCTGTACCAGGATGTTTGAATCATTCTGTTAAGTCAATTCTACTACCTGTAGGTTCATTTTTACCGGAAAAGAAAATTCAAATTGCTATTGCCTTTGCACAAAAATATAAGGGCCTTATCCATTTGGTAACACTCCTTGATGATGCAGATGAAGCTCATTCAAAAAAGAAAGTGGATTTTTTTTATAAAACATATAAAATATTGCAAGAATGTGGATTTACACCACAGTATAAAATATTGTCAAAATATGAAAGCCACGAAAGCCTATTGAAGTATGCAGAGCAAGTAAAAGCAGATTTAATATTACTTACCCCACAGAAGGATTCATTTATATCAGGCAAAAGCGACAACAGTATAGTAGATTATATTTCACCATATTCTCATTTACTTGTGTTAATGACGAAACACAATATGGTTGCTTAATATAGTAAAACAATGATTATGAAAACGATAATACTGAGTATTGCCTTATTATTTTCATTCATCTTGTCTGATGCACAAAATCTTGAGGCAGGCAAAAAGATGTTTAATTATCAAAAATATGCATCAGCAGATATTGCACTTCAGCAAGCAATTAAAAATAACCAAAATGATGCACAGGGTTATTTATGGCAGGTATTTGTATTGAATAAATTAAACTTAATGCCGGAAGCCAAAAAACTAATTTCAAAAACTCCTGCAAGTATCCTAAACAATCCTTACATAAAAATTGCAAAAGGGTTTATTGCACTAAATGATAAAGATAGTGGTGCAGCCAAAGCATATTTTAATGAAGCCATCAATAATGATCGAAAAAGAGATCCTGCACTACATATTGCTGTTGCGATAGCAAATGTAGAATCGATAAACGGAGATAATTTATTTGCTATAAACTTGCTCGAGGATGCCATTAAAAAAGATAAAAAAGATCCCGAAATATACATCATCGAAGGCGATGCATATAGAAAATTATTGGATGCATCTAATGCATTTACCGCATACAATAATGCACTCGACATTGATAAGAATAATGCTTTGGCTAATTATAAATTAGGAAAATTGTTTCAGTCGCAGGAAAATAAAGATATGTACCTGATGTATTATAATAAGGCAATAACGATTGACCCGCAATTTGCCCCGGCTTATTATCAGTTATTTTATATTTTTTATTCCTATTCCCCAAAAATTGCCAAAGAATATCTTGATCTCTATATTGCAAATTCAGATAAAAGCCCGGATAATGATTATTTGAAAGTTGATATGCTTTATTTGTTAAAAAATTATTCAGATGCAATAAAGATCGCCAATCAAATTGCCGTAACTGAAGGGGGTAAAACAAAGCCAAGGATCTATAAACTTTTGGCATATTGTTATGATGCACAAAACGATAGTTTAAAAACTGAAATTCAATTAAAAAAATATTTTTCTGCTGATAGGGATATTTCTGATTACGCGGCTGCCGATTACTATTTAATGGGTAAGATACTTGAAAAGAAAGGTCAGATCGATGATGCAATTAATTGGTACCAAAAAGCTTTCTCTAATGAAAACAGTCAACCGATCGAAATAAGTGATGCCGCTAAATTGTCATCGCTCTATCAAAAGCAGAAAGACTTTCAGGATCAGGCTTATTGGGCAAAGAAATATTACAGTTTGAAACCAGATGCTACTAATGTTGATCTATTTAATTGGGGCGTTGCGGCATATAATGCAAAGGAGTATTTGGCTGCTGATAGTGTTTTTGCCCTTTATCAAAGCAAGTTTCCCGATCAGGCTTTTGGGTATTACTGGAGAGCCCGATGTAATGAAGCAATGGATACTGCTATGGAATCAGGTATCGCCATTCCGCATTATGAACATTTGATCGAAGTTGCTTCAAAGGAATTGGACAATGCACTTTACAAAAAATGGGTCATTGAAGCTTATGGGTATATAGCCGCCTTTGAAGCTAATACAAACAAACAGTATGACACAGCATTGACTTATTATGACAAGATATTGTCTCTGGATTCTACAAATGAAGCTGCTTTGAAATATAAGGATGTATTGGAAAAGATCATTAGAAATGAACATCAGATTGAAAATCATCAAGCAATCTCAAATAAAAAAGAAGAGAAAAAAGCAAGTAATTAGAAATATGTGTTTAGGGTTATAATTAGTTTTTTGACCCGGGCTGAAGGTTCTCCTTCGGCCTTTATTTAAAATTTTCCGGAATAAGATTATAAAAGTTTGAATTTGATTCTTGCATAGAAATGGAAAAATAATAAACTATGAGGTATGTTACAGTTTGAAATTCAATTTGTATATAAAGCCAAGCCTGTATTCGCGTATGTATCAAAAGTTGAAAATCAAAATACACAGACGTATTATTTTGTTGAAATAGAAGACTGCCACAAATTGAATGTTCCGGAAACTGTTTTATTACAACTTGATCACCGTAACAGACTGGTTTTCTTTTTTAGGGGTACCGAAAAGAAGTTTGTAGAAGAAATTGCAAAACAAGTGCTGTTGTATTGTCAGAATAATAATATTATGCTTCAATAAAAACTAAAGATGTTTTAAATAAAATGAGGCCATTGGTTATTTTGTATTATTCTTTACGTGTGACAGCAATCTTTACAGCATCAGTCTGGCAGCTTTCAGCTGTTTTGACTACGAAAGAACTCATGTTGCCAATTTCACCGGAACTTTATAGGATTGGCTATCTTATTTCACTATTTTTGAAATGCTGTAAAATTTTAGTATGGTAAACAGAAAACAGGTTTATAATTTATTAAAAGGATTCTCTGTAGTAGTCCTTTATACCGCTTTTTTTGCCGTACAGTTATTCTTCAACTTTGATTTGTCTTCACAAAAAAATAATTCTGCATCATATGCTGTTCAACATATAAGTACCCAGCATCATACAGCACCTGTTTTCGAATATCAAAAGTCGGTATCTGCAAAAACTAATATCCGCTTAAATAAAAGGTTTCAACCTTCCAGCATTCCTGATTGTTTATTTCCCGAATTTGCAGTAAACGTTACATACAATGAACCTGCATTTTCTAATCTATATAAAGAAGCATTATCAAATTCGGTAAGCTTATCTTCTTATTTACGCGGTCCTCCTGTTGCTGCTTAGCAACATTTTGCAACAATCTCTCTCATTTAAACAATAATTTATGTGTACTTTCTGTAAAGGGAAGTGCAGTTTCGTATTAAGCATATTTCTGCTTTTACCTGCGCTTTCAGTATTCGCACAAGAAAAAATATATACACTTTCTGAATTGACTGATGCTGCAAAGAATTATTTGCCTTCATTGATGCAGAAACGTGCACTGGTGAACAGCGCCAAAGCTTTTGTAACGGATACAAGGCATTCTTTTCTTCCGCAATTGAAAGTCAGCGATCAATTAAGTATTGCAACAGACAATTCTCTAGCGGGGAGTTATCTGCCCATGGGAATAACCCCTTCCACTTCGGCCGGTGTAAGGGCCGATAATAATGGGCAGGCTGCTACCGGAAATCTGGCTGTACTATACAGTGAATATGAACTCGTGAATTTTGGATTGAATAAAGCTAAGTTGGATAATGCCAGGTCTTATGTTGACCTGAGTGAAGCAGACTTTAAAAAAGAAGCTTATTATGTTGAACTGGAAATTGCAAGGCTCTACTTTAATTTATTGAAAACTCAATTCCGACTGGATGCAGATAAACAAAACGTGAACAGGTATGACAGTATTTTTACAGTGATTCAGGCATTGACCTTAAGCGGATTGAAAGCCGGTTCTGATTCGTCTCTGGCAAAGGCCGAATTATCGAAAACAAGAATTACCTATAATCAAACCTTAGGGAATCTTAGACAAGTAAAAGAACAATTAGCTTATTTGACTGGCATTGCTGCTGCCAATATCAACATTAATAGTCTGGCGAATAAATTTGTCAGTATTCGGCCACAGCTTTCTAATATATCCATTGATTCGATCAATAATCCCCTACTGAATTATTATGCCAGAAAGAAGGCCATTTTTTTATCGAATGATAAACTGATCAGCAAAGCATATTTACCTAAAATAATGTTGGCAGGAAGCACCTGGGCAAGAGGTTCAAGTATTCAGTATAATGATAATTACGCATCCTTATCTACCGGAATAGGGTATCAACGTTTTAATTATGCAGCCGGCGTAGCATTTACATATAATCTGTTCAATGGTTTGTACAAAAAAGACAAACTGGCGATCAATCGTTTTCAATTGCAGGCAAGCGATTTTGAATTGCAGCAAGAAAGAGCAGCATTGAATTCAGCTTTATTGCAGGCGGACAATTCGCTAAAAGTTACAGAAGCCAATCTAACAGAATTGCCTATACAGTTAAGATCAGCAGAAGATACTTATCAGCAAAAATTAGCACAGTACAAAGCAGGGATCATTTCACTCATCGACCTCACCAATGCCTCTTTTGTTTTGTATCGTTCGCAAACAGATTTTATAGAAACCATGGCCGACTGGTATCTGGCGCAATTAGACAGGTCGGTTGCAGCAGGTAATCTTGATCAATTCATTCAAACAATAAAATAATTAATATGGTACGTTCCGCTTTACAAAAGCCCATTGCCGTATTAGTATTATTCATTGGACTGCTGTTGTTTTCAGTTATGGCCATTCGAGTAATACCGATAGATATTTTTCCAAAACTGAATTCACCTACGATCTATGTGATGGAACAATACGGCGGCATGAGCGCAAAACAGATGGAAGGCTTTTTTGCTACACGTATGCAGGATCAGTTCTTATACGTGAATGGTATTAAAAACATTGAAAGTAAAAATATACAAGGCCTATCCTTAGTGAAACTAAGTTTTTATGAGAACACAGATATGGCCGAAGCAACGGCACAGGTTGCTTTACAATCGAACAGGATGCTGGCATTCTTTCCACCTGGTTCTTTGCCGCCAACAGTTATTCGATTTGATGCTTCTTCTTTACCTGTTGGAGAATTGGTATTCAGCAGCAAAACAAAATCCTTACAGGAAATGTTTGATCTTGCTTTAACAAGGATCAGGCCTTTGTTTGCAACTGTTCCCGGATTATCGGCTGCGCCGGCTTTTGGCAGCAATGCAAGAACTGTTTTAATTAATGTTGACCCGCAAAAATTAAGCACATATAATTTATCTGCCGATGAAGTGGTGGATGCCATCGCAAAAAATAACGCAGTATCCCCATCCGGAAATTTACGAGTTGATAGTTTGATGTTCGTTACCTCCGTTAATTCGTTGGAAGATAAAGTAAAACAGTTTGAACAGATCCCTATAAAAAGCAGTGGCAGTTCTTCGGTATTTGTAAGTGATGTGGCGAAAGTAATGGATGGTGCAGATGTTACAGTTGATTATGCTTTAGTGAACGGGAAACGTTCTGTTTATATTCCTGTTGTAAAAACTGCAGATGCTTCTACCTGGGAAGTGGTACAAATATTGCGATCCAAATTACCGGAAATGAAAAGTTTGTTGCCCGATGATGTAAATATCAGTTATGAATTCGATCAATCCGTTTTTGTGATCAATGCTGCAAAGAGTTTGATGACTGAAGGAATACTGGGTGCAATCTTAACAGGCTTGATGGTATTGCTTTTCTTGCAGGACTGGAGAAGCAGTCTGGTAGTGGTCATTACGATCCCTGTTGCTGTATTGAGTGCTGTTTTATTTTTAAAATTAGCGGGGCAAACCATCAATATCATGACCTTGAGCGGATTGGCTTTAGCGATCGGTATTCTTGTAGATCAGGCAACCGTAACCATCGAAAATATACATCAGCATTTAGAGATGGGAAAAAATAAACGGCAGGCAATATTAGATGCCTGCACAGAGATTTCATTTCCTTTATTGTTGATCCTTTTATGTATCCTAGCAGTGTTTGCTCCGGCATTTGTTATGAGTGGTGTACCTAAAGCCATGTTTCTTCCGCTATCATTATCCATTGCATTTGCCATGATCATTTCTTTTATAGCAGCACAAACATTAGTACCGGTAATTGCCAATTGGTTATTGAAAGAAGAAAAATTTCAGTACCATCATGATCAACCGCATGCACATGCAGGATTGGCCTTGGATGATAAAGAGTTAAAAGAAATTGAGATCCACAATAAGGAAGATAAAAAGCATCCTGAAGAAAACGGATTCTTTCAAAGATTAAAAACAGGATTGGCTAATGTATTGGAAAAATGGATGCCTAAAAGAAAATTAATCGTTACGTTATATTTAATTATTGCTTTTAGCGCAGCAGGAGTTTGCTTTATGATCATCGGGAAAGATCTATTGCCTAAAACCAATAATGGCCAATTACAACTACGCATCAGAGAACCGGATGGCACAAGATTGGAAGTAACAGAGAGAACAACAAAGGCAGTGCTTGATATCATTGATTCAACAGTTGATCATCATATTGCTATCACTTCAGCATATGTAGGGTTAGTGCCAAGCAATTTCGGAACAAGTAATTTATACATCTTTAACAGTGGTACGCACGAATCGGTGATCCAGGTAAATTTGAGTGATGATTATAAAGTGAAGATGGAAGATCTGAAAGAAACACTACGACAAAATATTTTTCATCAGTTTCCAAACATCAAAATATCTTTTGAGCCGATCGAGTTAACTGAAAAAATAATGGCGCAGGGTGCTTCAACTCCCATTGAAGTGCGCATAGCAGGTAAAAATATCAATGATATAAAAACCTATTCAGCCAAGCTGTTAGAGAAGTTAAAAACCATTTCATTCTTGCGCGATATACAGATCGCACAACCATTGAATTTTCCGACGATCAATATTGCAGTAGACAGACAGAAGTTAGCGATGCTCGGGCTTTCACTGGATAATGTCTCTAGAAGTATTACTGCCGCTACTTCATCCAGCAGATATACCAGTAAGAATTTTTGGTTAGATGATAAAACCTCTTACACTTATCAAACACAGGTGCAGGTTCCTGAATACATTATGAATTCAGTAGAAGAACTGCAAACAATTGCACTCGTAAAGGGACAGTCAAGACCCATATTATCAGATGTTGCAAATTTATCTACTGATATTTTACCCGGCGAATATGACAGAAGCGGTCCCAGAAGATTTATAACAGTAAGTGCCAATATTTATAAAACAGATCTTGGCACTGCAACAAACGCTGTACAAAAAGCGATCAATGAAATAGGAGCACCGCCAACAGGATTGATCACAGAGATAAAAGGGATGTCATCATTATTAACTGAAACATTGGGTTCTTTGCAGTCAGGGTTGATTGCTGCCATACTGGTCATTCTTTTATTATTGGCTGCGAACTACCAATCATTCGGATTGGCCATTGCTGTTTTATCAACAGTGCCTGCTGTTTTGTTGGGAGCAATGCTATTTTTATTGGCAACAGGCGCCACACTCAATCTTCAATCTTATATGGGCCTTATTATGGCAGTGGGTGTATCGGTAGCCAATGCGATTTTAATTGTAACAAATGCTGAGGCATTGAGGTTGGAATATAAAGATCCATTCAAAGCGGCAACTGTTGCGGCAAGTATTCGTTTGCGTCCAATATTGATGACGAGTCTTGCCATGATCGCAGGTATGATCCCGATGGCAAGCGGACTTGGTGAAGCGGGCGATCAATCTGCTCCTTTAGGAAGGGCAGTGATCGGTGGGCTTGCTGCATCTACGTTTGCTGCATTGTTCATTGTACCATTGGTATATGGATGGATACAGCAAAAAGCATCATTCAAATCAGTTTCCTTATTACCGGAAGACATCAAACAATAAACCATCAATCATGAAGCATATAATCATTTTTATTTCTCTGGCTATTATTTTTTCTGCCTGTTCGCAACAAAAAGCGGATGACAAAAAAAATGAGCCTGTAAAAATCACCGCAGCAAAATATCAAACAGTTATTATTGAGAAAGCCGGCGTATCCACCGTTATTAAACTGCCTGCTCAGTTAGCGGCCTATCAGGAAGTGAGCATTTTCCCGAAAGTAAATGGCTATGTAAAAACGGTACTGGTCGATATAGGAACTAAAGTAAAGGCCGGAACATTGTTAATGATCCTGGAAGCACCTGAATTGCAACAGGCAACATTACAGGCAAAAGAAAAATATGTTCGTGCCAAATCAGATCTATCCATTGATAAAGAACATTATTTCCGTATACTGGAAGCATCCAAAACGCAGGGTGCTGTTTCACCTTTTGACCTGTCGACATTAAGATCAAAAGTGGAATCAGACAGTGCCCTATGCAATGCAGAAAAAGCAAATTGGGACATGCAGAAAACGATGATGGATTATTTGAATGTTACTGCCGCATTTGATGGCGTGATCACCGAAAGGAATGTTCATCCCGGTGCTTTGGTGAATGCTGCTGCAAAAGATAAACCAATGCTGGAACTTAAGCAGGTAAGCCATTTGCGATTAGAGGCTGATATTCCTGAAGGAGTTGCCGCACAATTAAAAACAAAAGATACCGTATCCTTTTATGTTAGTGCTTATCCCGGCAAAAAAAATATCGCCTTTATCAGTCGTAAATCAGAAAACGTAAATACACAATACAGGTCCGAACGAATTGAAATGGATGTTTGGAATG
>CAIVCF010000052.1 GCA_903904335.1 uncultured Chitinophagaceae bacterium
AGGTTATTTTAACCAATATTTATTCATTGCTTTTTTATATTAATAAACAGATCATCGATGTAAAATTCCATCTTAAAATTAATGAAATTAAAAAAGTCAGCACATTTTGTGCTGACTTTTTTAAACATGCGTTTTTTATTATTTGATGGTAACCGTTGCTGTTCCTTTTGTACTAACAGGAATTTGATTGCCCATCACTTCATTATTGCCGCTTGCCGAAAAAGTTGTTGCCACATTTTTTAAAATACCTGAAGCAACATCATATGTAAGAACAGATGTGGATGCGCCATCCATATTCACTTTCACTTCCATCCCCATTTGCTGTTTGGTAGTGATCGTTTTATTGTTATTGATAGCAGTAACCACCAGTTCCTCTTTTGAAACTTTTGTTACGGTATAATTGTTTACTGATTTAGAGCCTTCTGTTGTGGAAGAAGAATCGCTCCATGCAAAACCTTCTTTAACCGTTGCTGTATTTACGGGTATCAATAAATAATGCGCTATGTCTTCGCCGCTTGGTGTACCGGAAATATCTATCGGCAAAGCAATACTTCCGCTTTCAACGGTCACCTCTTTTGGCTTATTAATATCTTTCAAAGCTTCAGCCAATTGAGGATTAGCAGCTGTTGCAGAATCAGCGGAGTCAAAATTCTGTTCATTCCCCATCAAGGTAACACCGCCGCTGATTCTTTTCAGTGTAACAATAAATACAACTGTTTTTCCACTGACTGATTTTACTTCAAAGTCCGTATTGATCGTTCCGTTTGCAGGAATTTCCATTTCTGTTCCCATCTGATTTACCGTAGTATTTGTTTTAACTGCAGCAATGGCCTGGAATTTTTTTCCTGCATTGATAGGTTGCGCATTGACAACTATCGACAACAAAATAACTACTAAAGCAAGAACGATTCTTTTCATTGAATTAATTTTTATAAGATAAATGGAGAAAAAATATTATTTACACTTTTGATCAAGATTATCGATTACCTAGTTTCTTACCAACCTCCGCTGGCACCGCCACCGCCACTACTTCCACCACCGAAACCACCGAAGCCTCCACCACCGAAACCGCCGCCATCGCCAAATCCACCGCCTCGTCCGCCACCGCCTAACATACTTCCTAATAACATTCCTGTCAATAAACCACCACCGCCGCCTGTTCCACCGCCTCTGCCGCGAACCGCCATTATGATAATAACGAAAATAATGATGAAAATAAATTTGAATAGACTGCCACTTCCACTTGTTTGGCGATAATCATTTCTTGCACGCTGTACTTTATAATCACCAACTGCTGCTTTACTTAAATCATCAACTGCCTTATTGATACCTCCGTAATAATTATTTTGCCTGAATGCAGGGCGAAGATCATTATTGATAATATCACTGGCAATGATATCAGGTATTGCACCTTCCAATCCATAGCCTACTTCAATTCTTACTGTATGGTCGGCCACTGCAATCAATACCAATACACCATTGTTTGTCTTTTTATTGCCGATACCCCACTCACGAAAAGTTTTGGTAGCAACATCTTCAATGGGTTCGTCATTCAATGTATTGACAGTGAGCACAACAATCTGATTAGAACTACTGTCATCCAATGCCACTAATTTTCTCTCTAATTGATCCCTGTCGTATCCATCTAATACATTGGCATTGTCCACTACCAATCTTGGGGGATTGGGTTTGGGGATGCTTTTTTGTGCAATACCGTGAATGCAGAAAAAAATTGCCAGTATGAAAAAAAGTTTCTTCATTATTTTTTATTTGTCATTTGACCGAATGAAATAATTGATTGTTCATTCTTGACATAAGATCATCTTCCAAAAACAATATCATCCGGTAATTCATTCTTGTCTGTTGCTGCATCATACGGAAAATGTTGAAGTAATGCTTCTCCGATCTGAGTAACAATATTGGCAATGCCTTGCGCATAATTTGCTGCATTAAAATGTTGCAGCATTTCTTTTACTGCATTATTCCAAAATGCATCACCTACTTTTTGATGAATGCCTTCATCACCAAAAACAGCTAACTGACGATCCTTCATTGCAACATACACCAGCACAGCATTTCGCTGTGCGGTGTTTTGCATATTGAGATGACTGAATAATTCAAGGGCACGATCCAGGGGATTGACGAAACGGCATTTGCTTTCAATGTACACTCTTATTTCGCCACTGGTTCTGTGTTCGGCAGACTGAATGGCAGCGACCACCCATTGTTTTTCTTCATCACTGAAAAAATCAACTGCTTTTTTTCTGAATAGGTTTAGCATATTGTTTTATAACAATTAGAATTTTACTTCAGGTGCTTTTTCGCTTCCTGCTTCAGCTTTAAACCCTTCTTTAGATTTAAAACCAAACATACCCGCAAAAAGATTCATTGGAAATGAACGGACCTTTACATTGTAGGTCTGAACGGCATCATTGAAATCGTTGCGCGCAACTTTTATACGGTTCTCTGTTCCTTCCAATTGTGCTTGTAATCCACGGAATGCATCATTGGCGCGAAGGTTTGGATAATTTTCAGAAACGACCAATAATCTTCCCAATGCCTGTGATAACTGGCCTTGTGAAGCCTGGAATTGTTGCAATTTTTCAGGAGTGAGATCTTTTGCATCCACTTTCATTTGTGTAGCACTTGCTCTTGCCGCAATTACATTCTGCAATGTTGTTTGTTCGAAGTTGGCTTCGCCTTTTACTGTGTTAACCAAGTTAGGTATCAGATCAGAACGGCGTTGATAATCACTTTGCACTTTGTTCCATGCATTTGCTACGGCTTCATCCTGCTGAACCAAACCATTGTATCCATTGCAACCGGAAAAACCTAATATTAATAATAATGCCCCGATTACAATAAGGACGATGTTTCTTGTACTCATAGTTTTTAAATTTGATGTGCTAAATATACTGCAAAGCCAATACCTGAACATTAAATTATGACGGAACGGCAGTAATTAAAAAATACACCTTGTTGCAAAGTGGATGAATGGTTAATTGTTCTTTTTGTCTTTTAATGCATTTATCAAATCTTTTTCCTGATTTGTAAGAGTGGATTCATCATCAGGTAAAAGAAAAAACTTCTTTAACATCAATGTATCCGTTGTAGTTCCTCTTTCCATTAATTTATCCAGTTTCGGAAAATAGTCATCGATATTATGCTTAATCAATGAACTCAAAGGTCGTAAGCTTACGTGTTTTAATACAAATACTCCTGAAGATCCATCCTTCAATACAAAGGCGTTTGTTGCAGTATACCATTGACCAACTAAATATTCGAGATTGTCTACCACTACGTAATGAAGGGATAATTTATTTACAAAATCGCAAACACTTTGTTCAATCTTTGGGTGATGCTCAATGATCTTATCTTTATACAAATCAAAATTTGAAACTTCCCCTTTTGGTATGATCCCAGTAACCGTGCATAAGCAACCTAAAACATTATCCTTGCTCGAACCTGTAAAATTGTTATAAACACCCCACAATGCTTTTTCTGATTGCTTAATATCAAGAAAAAAATAAGACCTCACCGGATTATGCAAACCTGCTGTCACAAAATATCCTTGCCACTCACCTGTTATATTTTGTGCATCCCCATAAATATTTGAGAAAATAAGGAGAAGAAGAATATAAATTTTTTTCATAGAAAATGATTGAATCATGTAAGAATGAATCGATGATTTAAAATTATTACATCAACATCATATTTACAAAAATCAAGCTATTTATTACTCGCTTTCTTTAGCAAAGTCTTTTGCAAGTTTATCTAATTTTTCTTTGGCTAATCTTTTTGTACCGCCTGCTATTATTATCCTGTAACGGAATGTGGAAGATTCTCCTTTCTTTAAACTGAATTGCAAAGATTCTTTTCCGTTACTGAATATTTTTTGCCCTAAAGGATTTGCTGCAAACAATCCGTATCCTCTCGCATGCCAGTAAGTGGGGTAACCGATATTTTTGGGGTGATCAATAATTGCAATGCTGATCATTTCGTTATTTTTCTTTCCGTATAACAAACACCAGTTTCCTCTTGTTGCCCATGCACTGTCGCCTTCTTTTCCTTCGCTGGTGATATAATTGCCGTTAATGGTTGGATCTTTAATTGCTTTCACGGTTGTTACGATCCCCTTGTCATCCGTAAATTTTTTTGTTTCGATGGTTGGTATCTGCAATTCTTTGGTGACCCTTAAACCAAGCATCCCGTCTTTTGCATCATTAAAAAACACATCCTGCACAGCTGTTAAAGTAGTGATCCTGTCAATGATCCTTTCTTCTTCATTCCCGCTGAAAAAATAAGTAGTATGTTCTTCCAATAAAACAGATCTGTTATGATCGATCCAATTGGCACTCATTTTCAATTCCGCTTTTTTACCGCTTTTTACTGATATAATCTTGGTTGTTTTAATGCTGCCATAAGAACTTTTTTTTGATTCAGCAATTGCATAGGAATTATTCCAAAAATCAAGTCCATTCACATTCTCATAATTGAACCAGATACCTTGATGATGCGGATGATCGGTGGGTTCACCTTCTCGCGGCACTAATGGAAAACCTCTGGTGATCAATTGCTGACCCGGAGAATAAACAGGATATAAAACAGGTTTGTATAAAGTGTCATTATATAGCAGTGTTGTAAATGGATTGCCATTGATGGTTACAGCGATTTCCTGTCTTTGTTTATCATCGGTCAATTGCACTGTTTGTTTTTTTTGTGCAGTTGCAATAATAATGAATGACATAAAAAAACTGAAGATGATTAATTTGTTGGATGGAAATAATGTTTTCATATTTCTTAGCTGTTGTTAAAAAAGATTTACTTACTATTCTCATACTGAGTATCTCGAAGTATAATTGAATGATGGATATTCTTACTTCCCACCCCGCCTGAATGACAAAGTCGGGCAGGCTTCGAGTACCTCAGGGTTGACGTCCCATTCATAAACTGTAATTTCATTTATAAATATACTGCTCCTAAAAACAAAAGCGGCCATACAAGTATGACCGCTTTTAAAAAAAGAGACGAAAGTTTATTCATTCACTGCCGCAATGCCGGGCAATACTTTTCCTTCAAAATATTCCAGCATGGCGCCGCCGCCGGTTGACACATAACTTACTTTATCAGCAAAGCCAAATTGATTAACGGCTGCAACACTGTCGCCACCGCCTACCAAACTAAATGCACCCAATGCTGTTGCATCTGCCACTGCAGTAGCAATGGCTTTTGTGCCGTGTTGGAATTTTTCCATTTCAAAAACACCCATCGGTCCATTCCATAAAATTGTTTTGGAACGTTTGATCTCATTAGAGAATTGTTCGATCGCATTTGGACCGATATCCAATCCCATCCAACCATCCGGAATATTATTAGATGGCGCTGATGATGTATTTGCATCAGCAGCAAATTTATCAGCAATGATACTATCACTTGGTAAATGAATACGAACGCCTTTTGCAGCCGCTTTCACCAATAATTCTTTTGCTGTATCTAAACGATCTGCTTCGCATAAAGAATTACCGATATTACCACCTTGTGCTTTAAAGAAAGTGTAAGCCATACCGCCGCCGATGATAATATCTGTTGCTCTTTCCAATAAGTTTTCAATAATTAAAATTTTGTCTGAAACCTTTGCGCCACCTATGATTGCCATGAATGGTTTTTCTGCTTTATGCATTACCTGTTCTGCAGCTTTTACTTCACCTTCCATTACCAATCCAAAGAATCTTTTGTCTTTAGGAAAATATTTTGCGATGACTGCAGTAGAAGCATGTGCACGGTGTGCCGTACCAAATGCATCATTCACCCAAACATCGCCAAGCTTTGATAATTTTTCTGCGAAAGCCTCATCGCCTTTTTCTTCTTCTTTATAAAAACGTAAATTTTCTAACAATAAAACTTCACCGGGTTGTAATGATGCAGATAACGCTGAAGCAGATGCACCAATACAATCATCAGCGAATTTTACTGTAACACCACCGAGTAATTCGCTTAAATGATTGACTAAATGTTTGAGGGAATATTTTTCAGTTGGACCTTCTTTTGGTCTGCCCAAATGACTCATTAAAATAACACTGCCTCCATCGGCCAATATTTTTTTGATGGTAGGTAGTGTTGCACGCATCCTGTTATCATCTGTGATATTGAAAGATGCATCTAAAGGAACATTGAAATCAACGCGTATCAATGCTTTTTCTCCTTTGAAACTGTGATCGGAAAATTTGCTCATAAAAACATTTTAAAAGTTGAAATAAAAAAAGGCATGTAGGTTTTACGCTGCATGCCTTTATATTAACTATGTGAATCTATTTGTTTCAAAATAGTTGATTAAAATTCTTAAAGTACAAGTGTGCGACGCAAGAAGCGATGCCCAATGCACTGCTGTCCGTCAAACAAAAACTACTTGTTGATCAATCCTGCAAAGTATTTAACGGTACGAACGAGTTGAGAAACATAGCTCATTTCGTTGTCGTACCAGCTCACCACTTTCACTAATTGTTTATCACCAACAGTGATCACTTTGGTTTGTGTTGCATCGAACAAAGAACCGAAAGAGATACCGATCACATCGGTGCTAACAATTTCGTCTGTTGTATAACCGAAGCTTTCATTGCTTGCTGCTTTCATCGCTGCATTCACTTCTTCAACAGTTGTTTTCTTAGCAACGATAGCCGTTAATTCAGTAACTGAACCGGTGATAACAGGAACGCGTTGTGCGCTACCATCTAATTTTCCTTTTAATTCAGGCAATACCAAGCCAATTGCTTTTGCAGCACCGGTAGAATTAGGAACGATGTTAGCAGCAGCGGCTCTAGCTCTTCTCAGATCTCCTTTTGCATGCGGGGCATCTAATGTATTTTGATCGTTAGTATAAGCGTGAATTGTGGTCATGCTACCGGCTTCAATGGTAAATGCATTATTTAATGCTTGTGCCATTGGAGCTAAACAGTTAGTAGTACAAGATGCACCGCTGATAACAGTTTCAGAACCATCCAAAATAGTATGGTTCACATTAAATACGACTGTTTTCATTTCGCCTGTTGCCGGAGCAGAGATAATTACTTTTTTTGCGCCTGCAGTGATATGTGCTTCTGCTTTTGCTTTATCAGTGAAGAAACCAGTTGATTCGATTACCACATCAACATTATGTTGACCCCAAGGAATTTGTGCAGGATCGCGTTGTGCATAGATCTTTACTTCTTTTCCGTTAACAACAATAGAGCTGTCAGTTGATTTTACATCTTGACCGAAGCGACCTTGTGCGCTGTCATATTTTAATAAGTGAGCTAAAACTTTAGGACTTGTTAAATCGTTGATCGCAACCACTTCAATTCCTTCCATGTTAAATATCTGGCGATATACGAGACGGCCAATGCGTCCAAAACCGTTAATCGCAACTTTTACTGTACTCATGATTCAAAAAAATTTAGATTGAATAATTATTTGAGATGCAAAATTACACTATTCATATAGAACTTGTTTAAACTTTTAATTTTCTGATAAAAATAGATGTAATACACAACCAGAGCATACTCCACCAGTTTCTTGTCAGTTTTTCGTATCGGATGATAATTCCTTTAAATGCATCCATCCAGGCATTTGATTGTTCTAC